>CADAOA010000023.1 GCA_902789435.1 uncultured Bacteroidia bacterium
ATCGCCGAAATCCTCATTATCTCCGCTGGTGATGCAAATTGCTCCCTCCTGTTCCAGATCCTGGATTTCTGTTAGGGGAGCTTCATAAAGCTGTTTTTCCACCTTTTTCATCGATATAATCTTTTTATAATAATTCATTGAAAGAAACTATTCCCTTACGCAGCGTACACTGCCGCCTCTAGTCTTATACAAGTTACGGACTCTTCCAAAATCTGAATAGTTATAAACTCCAGTAGGGTTGGAGGTCAGGCCATACATACCATCATCCTCGAAATAGAATTTCTCTTTTAACAAGACTCCGTTTTGAGCCCATACGAGAACGTGATAATAACTCGTTCTTTCAAGGGCTCCCTCTCCATTCATAAGCTTATAGCTTGTACCTGAATGAGAGCCGTAGACCGCCTGTGGCATACGGGCGGCTATACCAGGGAAGCGGCATTTAATTCCACCTTCGTCAATATAAAAACCGTCAGTATAGAAACTATGCCCATTCAGCCAAAGGATGAACTGATCGTTCCAGGCGCTCTTGTCGGGAACTTTCCAGCCGGAAGGACACGGGTCGAAGATGGTTTTGCTTTCCTGCCACAGATCTTCGGTAATGTCTGAAGCCCAGTTGTCGCGGTCTAGAGAACTGTTAAAGTAAGATCCGTTACTGAATGTAGTTGGATAAGCAACCATTGAGGCAACTGTAGGGTTTGACACAACGGCACGGGATTCCGCTGTTCCAAGAGTAGCCGGAATGTAACAGGTAGCCCAGTCGCTTGAAGATACGTAACCGCTGGTAAAACCAGGGGAAACGGAGTTCTGGAACGGATCTTTTCTTCCCCACTGGTACATAAGACCGTAATCGAAGGTGTTGGAGTTGCTATGGGTTCTAGTCAACGCTCCCAGGTTGCGGTCCATGAATACGGCGCCGCTATTGTAAGTCTGGGCAAGAGAGGCAAGGTCTGTTACGGTAAACCACAGATGCCAGCTCCAGAGAATCGTTCCGCTGGAATTCTTGATGGCAATTACCGCATTGCCTTCATGGAAGGTTTCAGGAACGCGGAAATATACATAACCGTCCTCATAGTGTACGCCGTACAGCATTTCACCCTCTGCCGGGGCGGTAGTGGTTCCGTAACTTGCCCAAAGAAGGTTAGCCGAAGCGATTTCAGAAGCGCTTATGGTTTTGCTGACGCCTGCAAGCGTAGCAGCTCCATTACCTCTTACGGTAGCCTTGAACTTATAGTCTCCGGAACTGGAAATTATGTAGCAGTTGGCTGTTTCCTCTGCACTCAGGTCTGCGTATGTCAAAGAAGCCTCATCCCGAACCGGACGGATAGGCATTCCGGACATCATATATACGTCAGGCCAGCTACCATATTTTTTATACATTGAGCCATAAGCGTTTGCCCATGCTCCAATGAAACCGTCACTGTTGTCACAGGTGCTGCTCCACAGCAATACGGAGCCTGGATTTCCATATCCGAAATCAGAACTGCTGCCAGGGCCGATAAAACCGGATCCATAGAAGGATATTGCAGATGTTATTCCGGTCAGTTGGGCCTTTGAAGGAACTTTCCAGCCGACAGGAGACGGGTCATAAATGGTTTTGACGTTATCTGACCAAAGGGTCATGCAAGTAGCATTATCCGGCATCCAGTTGCTTCTGCTGCCATGGTAGAAGAATGTGACTGGATGTGAAGTGGCATGGTCTACGGTAGTTCCGTTTCCTATGTTCTCAAATGAGAAGACAGAGGTTCTTGGAGGGACGTAATTGAAAGGAGTATATGCCTGCCCTAATGAAGAGGCGAACGGGGCAGGTCTTCCCCACTGATAGCTGAAACCTGCGGTGTAGCTTCCGTCGTCGAAAGTTCCCGTGGTTACGGAACCGATATTGCGGTCCAAGAACTGATTGCCGTTGTAAACCACGGTGCCCGGGTTGGTTGCCCATATGAGCCAGCTCCAGAGAATCTCGTCTACATCCTTGTCGTAAACCCCGTCAGTTCCGCCTTCCTTGTCTTTGAAAATGGCTACATAAGAGTTTCCTTCTAGGTTGTAATTTTTAAAGAAATATACAAAGCCGTCGTGATAATAAATATCTTGGGCCTGCATTTTTCCGTCATGGTATACGACGTTGCCTCTCTGCTTGAGATCCCACAGTACGGTAACTCCGCTGATGTCGTTCTTGTTTATCTCCGTGGCCGTTGTTCCGGTGACAGGGTCGAGCCCGCCGTTACCCTTTACGGTAGCCTTGAACTTGTAATAGCCTCTCTGCATTGCTATATAGGTGTTGGCCGTACCGTTTTCGCTGAGGTCGATGATTTCCGGATCCTTGTTGAAAGTAAGGGTAATGTCTGCGATGGAACTTCTCTCAACCACTATGCTTTTGTCTGAATTCAGGGTGTATGTCTGCTTTATGCCTTCTACAGTTATTACACCAATCGTGAGATCGGTATATGTGTTTGCCGGAACTGCGATATAGAATGGTGTAGGGTCTGAACCTATCTCCACTCCGTTATTGCCGCAGTCCAGAACCACAGGATGCTGGGCCGGACTGTTTTTGTCAACAGTTGCGGTGGGATTGCTGTTAAGCGAGGTTATGTTTGTAATGGTGCCGCTCAAGCTCTGGGCTGTGGAATAGAGATAGATTTTCTTGATCTTCTTTCCCGTCAAAGGCGTCTTGAGGTTTATTCTGATCAAACCGCCGATATTCTTGAACTGAAGATTTGTGGTAGTACTGTATGCAAACATAGGAGCCTTAATAATTCCAGGGGTGTAATTCTGGGTAATCGGATATGCTGCATTTTGTTCACTCCAGTATTCTGCAGGATAAAAAGCATAGTAAGACCCGGTTGTCAACTCGGTTCCACTGTGGTAGGTGAAATCACCATGGGACGTGTTGCTGGTCGTAGTGTAGAATCCTACAGGTGGAGTTCCAAAAACGTAATTTCTTATGGCAATCATGTCTCCGCTGCGCCATAAGACGTAGTAGGTGTCGCCTTCCTTTTCCAGAGCTATCTTGGTAGTCGGTTCGGTGGTGGCGGTGAAAACCAGTCCCTTGGAGACTTCAACTTCTGATTTTGTCTCGATTTTGTCTTCCTGGGTGCAGGAAACAAACAATCCCGCGCTGATCGCGATTATAATTGCAAGTATCTTTTTCATGCCCGTTCCTCCTAGTTTGAAGTGAAATCATCGTCACCATATTCTTCACCGTCGTGGTAACCTTCCGTGTCGCCACTGGTGCATATGATCCCTTCCGGGTTACATACGTAGATTTTGATTGCAGGAGCAAGATAGAAAAGGCGCTCCTTGTCGAAAATAGATCGCATAAGCTTATGTTTTGAATTGATTTTAATTCAAATTTAGGCAGTGTGTTTTTCCCTCTCCGCCACAGAATGTGCAAATAAGTGTCTCAAATCGTAAAAAGATTTGAGACAAACGCGCTGCAGGGCCGTCTAATGGGGGTTAGTCGGAGGAAAAGTGGGTGGACACCTTTTTTGCGGCGGATTTGCCGATGACGGCGGCGAGGTCTTCTTCTGATGCTTTTTTGATCCTGGCCACGCTCTTGAAATGCTGGAGGAGCTTCTTTGCGGTGGCTTCACCGATGCCTTTTATGGAGGTCAGTTCTGATTTTGTCTGGCGTTTGCTTCTCAGGCTGCGGTGGAAGGTGATGCCGAATCGGTGAGCCTCGTCCCTGAGCTGCATTATGAGTTTCAGGCTCGGGGAGTTCTTGTCCAGGAAGAGAGGGTTAGGATCACCTGGGCGGATGAGTTCTTCCAGACGCTTAGCGATGCCGATTATAGGCATGGTCTTTTCCAGTCCAAGGTCTGTCAGGGCCTGATAGGCGAAGTCCAGCTGGCCTCTTCCTCCATCCACAACCACCAGCTGCGGAAGGTCTTCCGGATTTTCCTCCATCAGTCTGAAGTACCGGCGGTAGACTACCTCGTACATTGAGGCGAAGTCATTTGCTCCCACCACTGTCTTGATGTTGAACTTGCGGTAGTCCTTCTTGGAAGGCTTTCCGTTTCTGAACACAACACAAGATGCTACCGGATCGGTTCCCTGGATGTTGGAGTTGTCGAAGCACTCTATGTGGACCGGATAGTCTTTCAGGTGGAGGTCTCTCTTGAGCATCTCCACGCCTATACTTTTTTTCTCCTCAGGATTCTTCAGGGCTTCCTGCTTGAGTGCCTGGAGCATGAACTCCTTGGCGTTCTTGGTGGAAAGCTCCAGCAGGGAAAGCTTGTCTCCTTTCAGGGGAACGTGGATGTTGTGCTCCTGGGAAAGGATGCCTTCCGTCGGGAGGAACGGCACCAGGATTTCTTTGCTCGGTTTTTCGGAGGCATCGCTGAGGATGTTGTATACACTCAGCATAAACTGGGTCAGTATGGACTTTCTTCCTTCAGGAGCGTCTTCTTCTATAGACAGGTCTCCCTGGGTCTTGAGTTCCAGGTTCAGGACCCTTGTTATGCATCCGTTTGTAACCCGGAAGAAGTTTCCGAAGGCGGAACCTTTGCTGCCGTTTCCGATACTGTCCGTAAACACTATGGAGAAAACGTCCAGATTGGTCAGGTCCGGCTGGACGATCAGAGACTTATTGTAATGGGTGGAGAGGGTCTGCATCCTTTCCTTGTAAACCTGGGCAAGCTCGAACTCCATCCTGGATGCGGCCTCGGTCATCTTTTCCTTGAAAAGCCTTATCATCTGCGATGAGTTGCCCTTGAGGATGTTCTTAATGGCCTCGATACTCTCCGAATATGCTTCTTCGGTGATTTTTCCTATGCAAGGAGCGTCGCATTTTCCGATATGGAAATTCAGGCATTCCTTGAATTTGCCTTTTGCGATATCCTCTTTGTTGAGCTTCAGGGAACAGGTTCTCAGACGGAACATCGAGTGGAACATATCCACCAGGCTGTGGGCGTACATCGCCGAGCTGTATGGACCGAAGTAAAGCGATCCGTCCCTGGTCAGCGTCCTGGTGATGAATACCCTTGGGAAAGGCTCCTTCTTAATGCATATCCACGGATAGGTCTTGCTGTCTTTAAGAAGGATGTTGTAGCGTGGCTGGTTTTCCTTTATCAGGTTGTTTTCCAGAAGGAAAGCGTCCTGTTCGTTTTCCACGACAGTGAATTTTACATCGGCGATCTTGCTGACAAGGACCTGTGTCTTGGCATTCAGCCTGTTTTCAGAGACGAAATAGGAACTGACCCTGTTCTTGAGGTTTTTGGCCTTGCCCACATAGATAATCTTTCCGTCCTTGTCCAGAAACCTGTAAACTCCGGGTTGATGGGGAAGGATGGAGATTATCTCTTTTTTTATTTTATCTTTGTCTTTGATAGGCATAGGTCATCGGTATGAGCGCAAAAGTAATCAATAAAAGCGAAGTTAAGAAGTCAATGAAGATTCCGGGGATTCCCGGGAGTCTTCTCGCCGCCATGACAATGAAGATCGCCGGCCTTGACAAGCTCAACGAGCTTTATGACCGCCTGGCTGATTACAAAGGAGTCGAGTTTTCGGACAAGGTGCTTGAGTCTCTCGATATAACCCTGAATGTCAATACTCCCGCCCTTGAAAACATTCCTAAGGAAGGAGGCGTGGTCATAACTTCCAACCACCCGTTCGGCGGGCTGGACGGACTGGCCGCCCTTAGCATTCTTGGCAAGGTGAGAAAAGACGTGAAGATCCTCACGAACTTCATCCTTTCCAAGGTTCCTAACGTTTCCGACCACTTCATCCCGATCAACACCACTTACGCTTTCGGCAAATTCACAGCCCCGACGATTTCCGGTCTCAGGCAGGCCGAGGAACATCTGCTTAAAGGTGGTCTCCTGGTGATATTCCCGGCCGGAGAGGTTTCTTCCTGGAACAATCAGGGAAAGGTTGTTGAAGATGCCGAATGGATGACCTATATCAGCCGTCAGGTCCGCCGCTCGAAATGCCCGGTAATCCCGATGTATTTCCACGGCAAGAACTCCAAATATTTCCAGTGGCTGGGAAGGATATCCACAAAGCTCAGCGACCTTCGCTTCACGGGAGAGATATTTGACAAGAAGGGCAAGGAAATAAAGGTGAGGATAGGATCGGTGATCCAGCATGCTGAACTTGAGAAGTTCCAGGAAGACAAGATAGTGGCCAAATTCCTCAGAAGCCGTTCCTATATGCTGGAGGCTGACACCATAGAAAAGGACGAGAGCGTTTACACCACCCGTCTTGGAGATTTTGTTCCGACCGATGTCCTTCTGAAGGAACTGGAAGAAAACAAGGACGCCCATATGTTTGACGTGGGCACCCTTTCCTGCTACCTTTTCGACTACAACCGCATTCCTAACATGATGCACGAGATTGCCGTAAGGAGGGAGGAAGCATTCCGCGCCGTAGGGGAAGGTACCAACAATTCTGTGGACACGGACCCATATGATGTTTACTACAAGCATCTTGTGCTTTGGGACAATACCACCAAAGATCTTGTCGGGGCCTATAGGCTTGGCCTGGGTGCAGATATTCTCCGGGAGAAAGGAATCCACGGATTCTATGCAGATACCCTCTTCCGCTATTCCGACAAATTCGCTCCGGTCCTGGAAAAGTGCGTTGAGCTCGGCCGCAGTTTCGTGTGCGTAAGTCACCAGAAGGACACTCTGGCTCTGATGCTTTTGCTCAAGGGTCTTTTCTATACGCTGATGAAATATCCGGAATACAAATACCTCATCGGCCCTGTAAGCATAAGTTCTTGGTACCCTATGCTTTACCGTAGTGTGATGATTCACTATCTGAAACAGTTCCACAGAAATCCGGCATATGACGACATGACAAACCCGAAGACTCCGTTTGTTCCGGACTTCGGAAGGGTGGATCCGGACGCGCTTCTTTTCGGCAAGACAGCCAATCTGGAAATGTTCGACCGCTATCTTCTGAGAATGAGCGGAGGGCAGTATCGTCTTCCTCCGCTGTTGAAGAAGTACATAAAGATGGGATCCAAGATCATAGACTACAATGTGGATCCGGATTTCAACTATTGTGTGGACGGACTGATAATGCTGGCCCTCGAGGATATCCCTACGGACGACCTGGATTCTCTCTCCAGGGAGTTCGATGTCCGCGAACCTATCTACCGCCGCTTCTACGGCTCTGATTTCTAGAAATTTTTACGGAACGGGATCGTAACCGTGACCGCCCCATGGGTGGCATCTCAGTATGCGCCTTGCCGCAAGGTAGAATCCTTTGAAGACTCCGTGTTTGCGGAAAGCCTCAATGGCGTATTGGGAGCAGGTGGGGGTAAAGCGGCAGGTTGCCGGCTTTAGCGGAGAAATGCAGACCTGATAGAATTTTATCAGGATAACGAAGGGGAAAATCAGGATTTTCCGGATAACGCCCCAGACTCCCTTTCCGGATTTGGAGACAGGCTCAGACTCTTCTTCAGGTTTGTTCTCTGCGATGGTCTTGAGAATGGTTACAACGGCTTCCTGAATCTTTGAGAACGGTTGCTTTTCCTTTGATGTGTATGTGAAACTGATGTGTGCCGCACAAGGAGGAAGAATCTGCTTGTTAAGACGGTAGGCTTCCCTGATCCTGCGCTTGAGAAGGTTGCGGTCTACGGCTTTCTTGAAAAGCTTCTTGGGAGCGACAACCATGATCTTGTTTGCCGGATCCTGTTCCTGGGGATTGAAGGAATATTTTGCAATGAGTGGAGATGCCTCTATACGACGTCCCCTGGACATAAGTCTCAGAATGGATTTCCTTGACTTAAGCCTCTCGTTTTTCTTGAACGTCTTAGGGGCGGTGTCTGGCATTATTTCTTGCCTGCGGTCTTGGCTGCAGGTTTCTTGGTTGCGGGCTTCTTTGCCGGAGCGGCTTTCTTCACGGCCGGTTTCTTCTCGGCAACGGCTTTCTTTGCAGGGGCCTTCGTCTCGGCTTTCTTTGCAGGAGCTGCTTTCTTTTCAGCCGGTTTCTTCTCGGCAACGGCTTTCTTTGCCGGAGTGGCTTTCTTCTCAGCCGTTTTCTTCTCGGCAACGTCCTTCTTGGCAGGGGCCTTCGTCTCCGCCTTCTTTGCCGGAGCTGCTTTCTTGACGGCAGCCTTTGCCGGCTCTTTCTTTGGCTCATCAGGAAGGTTTGCCTGACGGAAATCAGGATTTAATATCAACTGTTCCAAAGCATTTGCCAAGGAAGGGAATTCCGGAGTAGGGCCTCCGATAGCGTAGGTCAATCCGGCTTCCGTCATGGCCTTGCGGATACCTGCTCCGAACGCGATGAACTTGGTGCCGTTCTGCTTGAATCCCGGGAAGTTGTTCTTCAGGGAAGTAATGTCCAGGGCATTGTAGAAGGCGATGATCTGATAGTCTTCCAGCTTGAGGTCTTTCAGGTCGTTGTCCACAAACTTGGCTACAACAGCCGGAGCAAACTTCAGGTTGGCTTCCTTGAACATCTGGATCCATTCAGGATATATGTGGTCCGGAGAGGCGATGAGGATCTTCTCGTTCTTGTGCTTGTCTGCCTTGGCGAGCCTTACCACAGAAGCGAATGTTCCGTCGCCGAAGAAAATCTTCCTCTTGCGGTAGATGATATGCTTCTGCAGATAGTATGAGAGACTCTCGGAGGTGCAGAAATATTTCTGTGAATCCGGAATCTTTATCCTCTGCTCGGCGCAGAGCTGGAAAAACGCGTCAATGGTTCCCTTGGAGGTGAACACTATGGCGGTGTAGTCCGGAATGTTCACTTTCTGTGTTCTGAACTCCCTGAGAGTCAGAGGAACCATGCTGAAGAACGGGTGAAACTCTATGCTCACTCCGTATTTCTTTATCAGATTTGCATAGTGCGGGTTTGCACTGGCCACGCCAGGCTGCGCTATGAGTATCTTGCTTATCTTCATTACACAAATAATCTAAACAGCAGAACCGCCGGTAGCAGTTCGAGGGTGCAAAGGTACAAAATGTAGAAAAAAACAGAAAAATTGTTTTTGAAAATCACCTTAGCTTCCATTATGAGATACATAAGGGCGGGTATGGCACACAAGGCTGCAAACCAAATGTTTATGCGTCCGAAAAACAGCATCGCCGAGGCAGATATAAGATAGTTTATTCCCATTCTGCCTATAAACTTGAAGATGTTTGTGCGGTTGACATAATCCAAAACAGCCATAATGCCGTACTTTACCGCCAGATAAACTATGCTTCCAATAAGGAGGAAGGCAAAGGTTTCCGGGTTGGGAGAGACTGCGAAAAGGGCCGCCGGGAAAATGAAGAAGGCTGTGATATTCCTCGATGACCGGAGGGTGAGCTCATCATCGACCTCTTCCTGTCGCTTGAGGAAAAAGAAAGAATGGAAGGACCTGAACAATCCCTCGAGTATCCTTTCCGTGGCGACAAGGAAGAACACCACCAGGATAATCACGATGGCCATATCGGCGTACCTTTCAACCATAGGATCAGTTGCCTCTCTTCGCCTTATATCCTTCCTGGGTAAGAAGGGCTGTTATCTTGTCCCTGAAATCTCCCTGGATGATGATTTCTCCGTCCTTGACGCTGCCGCCGACTCCGCATTTGGTCTTCAGGCGCTTGCCCAGGGCGGAAAGGTCGTCGTCGCTGCCAATGAAACCTTTGACCAGGGTAACCTGCTTTCCGGCCCGGCCGCTGCGGTCTATGCAGACAATCAGCTTCTGCTTCTCCGGGGGCAGGGTCTGGACCTGCTCGTCAGATTCCGTGGAATCATATTTGAAGTCGGGATTGGTGGAAAAGACAACTCCGTCTCTCTTTTTCCAGTCGTTCTTAGCCATAACTTAAACTTTGGGACTGCAAAGATAGTGTTTTCGCTCGGTTTGCATTATCTTTGCCCGATACACGGAAAGAAACAAACCATACAAATGGAAATAAAGAAATTCAAAAAGCTCAACAACATCGTGGCGGTAGCGGTTCTGGCGGTTGCCAGTTTCACCTACCTTTCCACGATAGAGCCGACAGTCAGTTTCTGGGACTGCGGCGAGTTTATTGCTTCATCCTATAAGCTTGAGGTGGGACACCCTCCGGGAAACCCTACATTCCAGGTACTTGCGAGGTTCTTCACGATATTCACCGATAAGGAACATGCCGCTATGATGGTAAATGCGATGAGCGCCCTTTGCTCCGCCCTTACCATTATGCTGCTGTATCTTACGATCGTGCATCTGGCCCGCAGGCTTATGGAAAAGAAGGGGGTCCTGGCATCTGCGGAAGGAATCGACGCAGGCACCGCCCTGAAGATCCTGGGAAGCGGAGTGGTCGGTGCCCTGGCATATTGCTGGTCCGACACGTTCTGGTTCTCAGCCGTGGAGGGAGAGGTTTACGCAATGAGTTCCCTGGCTACGGCCCTTGTCTTCTGGGCTATGCTCAAGTGGGAGGAGACTGCAGACGAGCCTTATGCCAACCGCTGGCTGGTGTTCATAGCTTTCATAATGGGTCTTTCCATCGGAATACATCTTCTGAACTTGCTTACAATCCCGGCTCTGGGAATGCTGTACTACTACCGCAAGTGCAAGATTTCCAGATGGGGAGCCTGGAGGGCTTTCTTCATTTCCTGCTTCATCCTGATTCTTATCAACTGGATAATCATACCTTATCTCCCTTCTCTGTCCGCCTTTGTGGACAGGATATTCGTAAACGGATTCAGCCTGCCGAAAAACAGCGGAGCGGCATTCTTCGTGCTGCTTGTCATCGGATTGTGCTTCTGGGGAGCCTACTATTCCTACAAGTCCGGAAAGGCTCTGTGGAATAATGTTTTCTTTTGCACGCTGGCCATCATCATCGGCTATTCCCTGTTTGCGGTGACCGTCATCAGGTCTTCCGCCAACACTCCGACCAACGAATATCAGCCGGATAACCCTTATACTTTGGTAAGGTACCTTTCCAGAGAGCAGTACGGATCCTCTCCGCTCATCTATGGTCAGACCTACAAGTCCCGCTTGATAGACGTGAAGACTCCGTCTTACTACAATTACGACAGCAACAAGGGCAAATACGTTAAGCTTGACGGCCCTGCCCAGCCTGTTTACGGAGACAAGGTTCTCTTCCCGAGAATGTGGTCCAACGGCGCGGACGGTTCTTCATACGCAAGATTCTATACTCTTTATACCGGAGGAAAAGATCCGGATATGGGCTCCGAACTCAAATACTTCTTTGGCTACCAGTTGAATTTCATGTACTGGAGATATTTCTTCTGGAACTTCGTGGGACGGCAGAACGACCTCCACGCTACGGTTCCGGGAGACATCTACAAGGGCAACTGGGAAAGCGGAATCGGCTTCATAGACCGAGCCCATCTTGGAGACCAGTCCGAAGGTCCGGACTATATTGTCAACAGCAGGGCGAAGAACCATTTCTACTTCCTGCCTCTGATCCTTGGCTTAATAGGACTGCTGTACCAGCTTCGTCACGACAAGCGAAATACCCTGGTGACCTTCCTTCTGTTCTTCCTTACCGGTATCGCCGTAGTGCTCTACCTCAACCAGCCGCCTTACCAGCCAAGAGAGAGGGATTATGCCTATGCCGGCTCATTCTACGCCTTCACGATATGGATTGGCTTTGCCGTTCTCTGGCTCGGCGATGTACTTGAAAAGATATTCAAGGGCAAGAAGGCTCCGGCTGCCGCGATAGCCTCAGTGCTCTGCCTTCTGGTTCCTGTCCAGATGGTTTCCCAGACCTGGGACGACCACGACCGCAGCGGAAGATACACCTGCCACGACCTTGCCTACAACTATCTCATAGGTCTTGACAAGAACGCCATCCTCGTGACTCACGGAGACAACGACACCTTCCCTCTGTGGTACATCCAGGAGGTTGAGGGAGTCAGGACAGATGTCCGTATAATGAACACGTCACTCCTTGGAACAGACTGGTACATAGACCAGATGAAATGTAAGCAGTACGAGAGCGATCCGGTTCCGTTCACCCTTGAGAAGAAGGATTACTATTACGGCAAGAACGACTTTGTCCCGGTTACGGACTACATCAAGGGAACCGTTTCCGGCGTTGACCTTATCAAGGTTCTCAAGGATCCTTCCGTTACGGTAAGGATGGGAGATGGAAAGAACCATAATCTCATCGTAAGCCGTCACTACACTATCCCGGTCAACAAGGGGAATGTGGAAAAGTACGGAATAGTGTCTGCCGAAGACCTTGCAAAGGTTCCTGATACCCTGCAGTTCAACATTCCGGACGGTGTTTCCAGCATAGACAAGACATCGCTGATGATGCTGGACCTGCTCGCCCATTACAATTGGGACCGTCCTCTTTATGTTCTTCAGAGGGGTGGCGACATCAACATCGGCATCAAGGATTACCTTCAGTACGACGGCTACGGGTTCAAGTTCGTTCCGATCAAGAACAAGACCGGCCTCAGCAGCGAGTACATCGACCAGAGTGTTGATCCTGATGTCATGTACGACAGGATAATGAACACTTACCGCTTCGAGTCTCTGGCCGCTCCGGTGAACATGGATTACCAGAACCTGCTTACCTTCAACGCCCTTCTTCCTGTAAGGGACATCATGGCCCAGAACGCCAAGGCCCTTGCCCAGAAAGACGAGCCTGAAAAGGCAATAGCAGTCCTGGACAAGATGCAGAAGGTTATGCCTGCAGAGAATTTCCCTCTGAACTCTTCCCTGCTTTCTTCCGGAAACGACCTTGCGGTTATGGACGCGGTGGGCATTTACTTTGCCTGCGGGGAAAAGGAGAAGGGAGAGGCCCTTGGAGACCGTTTCATTGATGAAACCTACAAGCACATAACCCTGTTCAGCAAACCTTATGACGGAGAAATCTTCTCCTGGGAGAACCTCCAGAGGAACATCTACTACCTGATATGGATTGCAGATACCTACAAGGCTGCCGGGCTTGAGAAGAAAGCTGAAAGCATCCGCAGCAAGGCTGACACCTATGTAAAGCTTTTCACCGGAAAATCCCTGGATGAGGTTTAGTCGATAAGCATATTGCAGCCGCGGAGCTCAGAATTTTTGATGCGTCCGTCCACCGTAAAGGCAGGATGGACGCTTTTCTTTCCGTCACAGGCGGGGAACACCCGCCCCTGGTCCTCGGTTTCTATGAAGCAGCAGGAGTCTATGTTGGCAAGGTCGATTATGTTCAATCCGCCAAAGTCCCTTGCCAGCACTTTCATCCAAGGCGGGGTGAAAAACCATTCAGTTCCAAAGGAATATGCCTGGCTGAAAAGCTCGCACATCCCGTATTCGGAGTGGATGGGGCTGCCGCAGAATGCATCGCCGAGACGGGTGTGGAGTTCCTTCCTTGAAAGTTCCTGGCCCCGGCCTTTCATTCCCCCGGTTTCCATAATTATGACATCGCTGAAGATCTTTGTCCTTTCCCCGGAATCAGGTATCTGCTCTTTGACGAATGAGGCAAAATCCAGAAGGGCGAAGCTCACCCCCAGGAGGATGGTTTTCCGCTTTGAGCCTTCTGCCTGAAGACGCTTTAACGTTGAAAGAAGCTCGTCGTGATTGTAGAGATAGAACCCTCCATCAGCTCCGTTTGCCTTTGTCTCGGCGATGAGTTTTTCGGCCATATAGACAAGAGACGATCCCTTCCTTTCCAGATAGGACGGCAGAAGAGCCAGCAGATTATATGATCCGCTTTCTCCGTAGAAAAGCCTGAATCCTTCTGTAAAGCTCTTTTCATAGACCGAAATGTCATGGACTATATGGTGGGAAGGCACCATTCCGGTTGTGGCGCTGGAGGTGAAGACAATACCGTTCCCGGGTGCAGGGGCGGAAACCACATCCCGGCTTTTGAAAAAGCGGATAGGAAGGAAAGGAATCTCTTCCGGAGAGGAGGGATGGAAGTCTCCCTTCCCGATCAGGTCGAGAAACTCCCTGTAAACCTTGCAATGCTCTCTCTGATATTCAAATGCCTCCAGGGCCAACGCCTTGAACCCTTCCTGCGGAGAGGTGCTTTTGTCAAGGGAAAATATCCTGTTTTTGAAATCTTCAACGATCATTGTCATTGCTGTTTGGGTTCAGAGGAGGCCATGCCTTTAAGCTGGTCGATGTATTTGAGGTCTTTCCAAAGGCGAGGAACCTTGTTCTGCCCGCCGGTCTTGCCGCGGGATTCCATCCAGCGGTAGAACGTGCCTGGAGGAAGCGGCAGGATCCTAAGCCGCCGCATGGTTGAGCCTGGGGAACGCTTGGCCTCGTAGTCCGAATTAACTTTCTGGATTTCCTTGTCCAGGATCTCGGCGAACTCTTCCACAGCTTCTGGTTTGAAATCAGGGCTTTTCGGATTGCGGAGAGGATCGTTGAACTCTATAGCCCATACATGGCAACCCTGAACGAGAGCACTCTTGGCGGAGTCTTGATCTACATTCATAAATTGTGGAGCGGCGGTGTAGTCCGTGATTTCCAGCCCGCATTTTGCAGAAGCCGCGGCAATGGCCTGCTCTGCGTTGTTGATCATCAGCTCCTCTCCGAAGGCGTTGATGAACATTTTTGTCCTGCCGGTCACGATCAGGCGGTAAGGATTTGTGGAAGTGAACCTTACGAGGTCTTCAGGCATATATCTCCAGAGTCCGCCCACGGTGGAAATGACAATGGCGTAATCTATTCCGGTCTGCACTCCTTCAAGCGGAACTATGCTGGAATTGTCTCCCTCAAGAGCCTCGTCGAACTTGCTGAACGGAATGAACTCGTAGAAGATGCCGTTGCTTACGGTCATAAGCATACCCTTTCCGCCTTCGAGAGTGTCCTGGAAAGCAAAGTAGCCTTCGGATGCATTGTAGTTTTCCAGATAGTGCATATTATCCGAAGGAATCAGTTTCTTGTAGATCTCTCTGTACGGCTCAAAGCTGATGCCCCCGTGCATGAAAAGCTCCAGGTCCGGCCAGACTTCCAGCAGGTTGCCCTTTCCGGTGTATTCCAGTATCTTGTTCATCAGCACAAGGTTCCAGCTGGGAACGCCGGAGAAGTTGCTTACGTTCTTCCGGGTGCTTTCCTTGCAGATCAAGTCAACTTTTGTGGCAAAATCGGCGACCAGGGCGGTCTTTCTGCAAGGCGTTCTGAGAAGCTCCACCGCCGCTGGAGAATTTCGGAGCATTACGGCCGAAAGGTCCCCGTCAAACACATTTCCTCCGGAGAGCTGGTCGGGAGCCACGCTTCCGCCAAGGGTCAGCGCGTATGAAGAAAAGATGCGGCTATCCGGATTCTGGTTCACATAGTTGAAGAGCATCATCTTCATTCCCTTGAAATGAGTGCCGTAGAGGGAGTCTCTGGTTATCGGGATGTACTTGCTCTTGTCCGAAGACGTGCCGCTGGACTTTGCAAACCATCTGACTTTCTGGTTCCAGAGCACATAGTCTTCTCCGCTGCGGATGCGGTTTATGTATGGAACCATATCGTCGTATTTGGAAAGCTTGACTCTCTTTTGGAAATCGCTGAGGTTATGTATGCCGTCAAAGTCCCTCTCCTTGCCGAAAAGGCATTCCCGCCCCCCCTTGAGCAGACTGGCAAATACCTCATTCTGCATATCGGCCGAATGGGTCAGGCTTCTTTCAATGTCTTTCAGATAGCCTTTTCCCCAAGCCAGGACGGCCTTGTTTATTACCCGTGCGGTTTTCTTTCCCATATATCTTTTCCTATACGATTCAAATAGCCTTGAACCTGAGCATTTCTCCTTTCCCCTTCAAGGCCTTGCAATTTAATAAAAAAGCACAAACCCGCAGGAAAAAGCCTTTGCCTTATCCGAACAGTTCCCGCAATACGGCAAGGGATTTTAGTTCTGTCTTGAAGGATGTGTGGAACGATATGTAATCTATTATTTTTCCGAGGAAGCGGTTACGCATTTCTCCATTGCATTTGATCTCCGGAAGTAATGCAAGCGGAGTGGACAATATCCTGTGCAGCAGCAGGCTTTCCTCCGGGGAAAAGCAGAAGGCTTCGTTGTAATTTGCGCAGAACGAGCCCTTTGTAAAGTCAAAGTGACGATATATATCCGAATAGTTGTCCGCCGGCATATAGCCCAGCCTGTTGCAAAGGCTCACGGCGAAATGCAGGTGGAAGTTCTCCACCCCCTCGTCCATGGCATCCAGTACCATCGCTGAGCTGGAAAGGAATTCCATAAGACGGGAATCCGCGTCTCCTTCCCTCAGGGTTTTAATCAGCAGTTCGCACATGAAAATGGAAATAGCTCCCTTGCGGATGTCTGTCTTGAGGTTGTTGAGAGGAACGGTAGGGGAAGCTTCCTTTATCATCGGCATAGCCCCTCCGTTCTGGGTCCTGAAATGCAGTACGACATCCAGGACGCTCAAGGGAAACATCTGTGAATTCCTTGAGTTCTTGCTCTTTGCAAAGAAGTAGCAGGCGGTCCTTCCCCTGGTCGCGGAGTAGCACTGCACCACCATTCCGCTGTCGGAATGCTTGATTGTGTGCAGCACTATGATCCTGTCCTTTTCCAGCATGCGCCTAGATTGTACCCTTTCTGAACAGCTTTCCTTATTTCAGCTGGCTGAGGAAGTTTGCGAGTTTTCTCATCGCGATGCCCCTGTGTGAAATCGCGTTTTTCTGGTTTTCGCTCATCTCCGCGAAGGTGCAGCTACAGCCCTCCGGAATGAAGATGGAATCATATCCGAAACCGCCTTCTCCGCTTTCCTTCTCTGCGATGGTACCCTTCATCTTTCCCTCGAAGGTGTACATCGTACCCTTGTGTATCAGGGTCACAACCGTGCGGAACCTGGCCTCGCGTATGTTCTTCTTGCGCTTGTCCACTTTCGTCAGCGCATCCAGAAGCTTTGCGCGGTTTGCGGCATCGTCGTGCCCCTCTCCGGCATATCGCGCGGAATGGACGCCCGGAGCCCCGTCCAGAGAAGTTACCTCAAGGGCCGTGTCATCGGCGAAGCAAGTCTTGTGAAACTTGTTCCAAACAAACCGGCACTTCATCTTGGAATTGGCATCTATAGTGTCACCTGTTTCAGGGATTTCTCCCCTGAAACCAAGCTTCTTTGGCATAATTAGTGTAACACCCTTACCCAGTATTTCCGATGCTTCTTTCAGTTTGTTGGGATTGCCTGTTGCAAATATCAGTTCCATACGCGCAGTTTTAATCAAACCAAAGTTAGCAAAAGTTTACTATTTTTGAAAACAGCTCAGAAAATGATGAAAAGAAATAGTTTTTACGATATGATACACGGAAAATCGCGTTTGAATGTGTTTGTGGCAACGGTTGGGGCTATTGTTCTCTTGCTGAGCCCATCCTTCCGGGGCAACGCCCAAAGCCGTAACTTCAAACTTACCCAGGGACTTGAAATCCAGTACAACATCCTCCGCACCCTTGCAACCGAATATGTGGACACGGTGGACTTTGCCAAGCTGATTAATTACGGCATAGACGCCATGCTTCAATCCATCGACCCATATACGGAATTTGTTCCGGAAGAAAACTCTGAAACCATCGAGATGATGACCACCGCCTCTTACGGAGGAATAGGAGCCACCATCCGCAAGGACTCTCTGGGCGTTATGATAATGCAAACCTATGAAGGTTCTCCGGCCATACGTTACAACATCGAGCCGGGAGACATAATCCTCAAGATAGACGGAACACCTTGCAACACCCTTACCGTTGACGAATGCAGTAAACGAATGAGAGGCAATCCGGGAACCCAGGTTACGTTCCTGATCAAGAAAGGCCGCACCGGCAAAAATGAAGAAATAGTCGTAACCCGAGATAAAGTCCATACCTCCGATGTCCCATATTTCGGCCTTCTGCAGGCTCCGGATACCTTAAAGATTTGTCCGACGGGTTACATCAAGCTCAGCAGCTTCACCCTCAACGGATCCGAGGATGTCCGCAAGGCCCTGATCAGCCTCAAGGACCAGGGTGCTCAGCGAATAATCCTTGACCTCAGAGGCAATGGCGGCGGACTTATGGATGAAGCCACGGATATTGTCTCCCTGTTTGTTCCAAAGGGCACGCTGGTAGCTACGGCACGTGGTCGCGGAGAAGGAGCAAACTTCAGCTGTGTAACAGACAAGGCTCCGGTAGATACCCTTATTCCGCTGATGGTCCTTGTAAGTTCATCTTCAGCCTCTTCTTCAGAGATTGTCGCCGGAGCGCTGCAGGATCTGGACAGGGCTCTTATAGTCGGAACCCGCACTTACGGCAAGGGTCTCGTGCAGAGTTTCCGCCCTATAGGATACAACGGGAAACTCAAGCTAACCATCGCCAAGTATTACACTCCGAGTGGCCGATGCATCCAGATTCTGGACTACGCCCACCGAAACCCAGACGGAAGTGTAGGATCTGTGCCAGACTCCCTCAAGAAAGCCTTCCAGACCAAGCACGGCCGCACCGTGTATGATGGCGGAGGAATCACTCCGGACATAGAAATAAAGCCGGAAACTTACAGCCGCCCGGCCCTCGCCCTGAGCCTTAGCGGCATCCTCGAGGAATATGCCGTAGACTTCTACACCCGCAACCCGGACGTTCCTGCCCTAAATTCCAAGATCCAAAGCTCCTCAACCTCCTCCACCGCAGGCACCTCAGACTCCACAACCTCCACCACCGCAGGTACCTCAAGCTCCTCCTCCACTGCCTCTTCCATGGAATCTTTCACGGCTGGAAGTTTCAAGATGACAGATGCCCAGTGGGAAGACTTTGTGAAATATGCCGCAACCAAAAAGTTCGACCATAGATCCGCTTCAGAAATCGTTTTCGAGCAACTGGTCCGCGAAGCAAAGGAAGAAGGCCTCTATGAGCAGAACAAAGAAGCCTATGACCTCCTGGAATCAAAGGTCAAGCTTACAAAGGAAGAAGCCATTAATCAGAACCGTGAAGAAATCCAGCCTCTTGTAGAAGAGGATATCATTCAGAAATATCAGTTGACAGCACCACGCATCCGCCATATGCTGGACTATGACTCCCAGCTCTGGAAAGCCGTCTCCTCCTGGCGATAACCCAGAGTGGATGATAGACTAACTTGTGGCGGTCAATCGGCTGAAAAACAAGATGTTGCTAAATAACCCTCCTCCGTTTTGGAGAGAGGGTTATTTGTTATTATCCTCATAGTCAAAATGTTATCCGCCACCTCTCAAAATAGTCACTACTTCTAGTACAAATCCAGAATCATACAGGGTAAATTATACTGTTTGGCTTGGAAACGTTTGAGGAGTTTGCCTTCTTGCGTTTTGCAATGACAAAACAACGACATTTGATTCGGGCTGGAATTTATCAACATGTTTTCCAAAGATCTTTTGACAGGCATATTATATTTACAAGTGCAGTAGACGCTATCTTCTTTGTCTCTGTCTATTATGTTTATAGTCTGAAGTATCGGGTAGAAACTCTGGCATTCTGCCTGATGGACAATCATGTACATTTCTTGTGCAAAACCGAAAAGCCTTCGGATTTGAATGCTTTTGTCAGAGACTATTCTTCCGTTTTTGTGAAAGGTTACAATGCTTATCACAAGAGGATAGGCGAGTTATTTCAAAAACCATTTGGGTATGCAGGTAAAGTTGGGGATAAAAAACTGCGGACATGCGTTATTTATATTAATAATAATCCAGTCGAAGCGGGTAAAACATCAGAAATGGAACAATATATTTGGAATCTTTTTTCATTCGGTACAAGCAATAATCCATTTTCAGAACAGATTGTCCACAGAAAAGCATCTAAGAAGATGCGTCGTTCCATCAAAGAAATAAAGAGCTCATTCAACCAGCATAAAATACTGAAACCAATGCAACTGGAATGTTTGTTTGCCGGCTTGTCGAACAAGGAAAAGCAGCAATTGAGAGATTATATCTTAAAGGAATATTCTCCAGTCAACTATGAAAAAGTTAAAACGATATTCGGAAGTCTTGGAAAAGCGATAATAGCAATGCATTCTTTTATGGGAAGCGAGTATGATATTAAAATGTAGGTGGCGGATAATGGGCGGATAACTAATGAATTACTAAATCTCCCTCCGGTGTTTGTTGGGGAGGGTCTTTCAGTATTTGGCTGATAAACAACACAATAGCCGCCACCGGGTGGGTTAGGCGGTCTGCCAGAGGTAGAGCTTGTCGGAGCGGCGGAGTTTCTCGGCGACAGGGATGGAGCACAGGTCTCCCTTGACCGCTTTCCGGACGGGCTTGAGGTCTACCCTTATCTCGCTGACCTTGAGTTCCACACAGCCGGTTGACGGACCTATGATGAGGATTTCGTCTCCGACATTGATTTCTCCGGCTTCCACCAGAACTTCCGCTACGCCGAGCTTGGAGAAGTAGTTGGTGATCTTTGCGGCATAGACTTTCTTGCGGGCGGCCTTGTTGCCATAGACTTCGCTCCACTGTCCAAGACGGGCGCCCTGGTAGTATCCGTCCCAGAAGCCGCGGTTGAAGACTCCGGATAGTTTGTCTTTCAGCTCTTTCTTCATCTCATCCGTATATCCGGTTGCAGGATTTGATTCTGTTGATGGAGCTGGTGTGTTGCTGTTTTCTGGATTGTTGGATGTATCGGATGAAGATGGTGCGGAAGTGCAGGCGTCGGCGGCTTGGCGGTAGGCTGAGGTGACAATCTTCACGTACTCGGCGCTACGGGCGCGGCCTTCGATCTTGAACACGGAGATTCCGGCATCGATGATCTTGTCGATGAACTCTATGGTGCACAGGTCCTTCGGGCTCATGATGTACTTGTTGTCGATTTCCAGTTCACGTCCCGTCTCCAGGTCGGTGACGCGATAGCCGCGGCGGCATAGCTGGTAGCAGCTTCCCCGGTTGGCGGATGCACCATATTCCTGCAGGCTGAGGTAGCATTTGCCGGAGATTGACATGCAGAGGGCTCCGTGGACGAAAAGTTCCAGCTGCAGCAGCCTTCCTGACGGGCCGCAGACATTTTCTTTCCTGATACGTTCGCTGATGTCCTTTATCTGCGGCAGGGTGAGCTCCCTGGCAAGGACGATCACGTCTGCAAACTGGGCGTAGAACTTGGCGGCTTCAAAGTTGGAGATGTTCATCTGGGTGGAAGCGTGAATCTCGATACCCATCGAACGTGCCATCAGGATAACCGCCATGTCAGATGCGATAACGGCAGAGATTCCGGCATCCCGGGCCGCTTCCAGAGCCTTCCTCACGTCCTCCATCTCGGTCTGGTAGACCACGATGTTCAGTGTAAGGTAAGTCTTGACACCGTGTTCCTTGCATATCCGGACAACTTCCTTAAGGTCTTCGTTGGTGAAGTTGTTGGCCGAGTGGCTTCTCATGTTAAGGTTGCCAACGCCGAAGTACACGGAGTCCGCTCCGCCCTGGATAGCCGCCATCAGGCACTCGAAGTTGCCCGCCGGGGCCATTATCTCAATCCGCTGCATCTTGTGTTCCATCTTTCAACGCAAATCTTTGATTTGTCAAAGGTAATCCTTTTTTCCGGGTTTGGGCACTCGGCGATGATTTTGTCAGATTTCATGAATCTGTTATCTTTGAACAAACAATCTTTCAGAACTATGTTAATAACAACCACTCCGACCGTTGAAGGTCACAGAATCATCGAGTACAAGGGAATCGTAACCGGAGAAACCATTATCGGCGCCAACTTCTGGAAGGATTTCAAGGCAAGCATCCGCGATATAGTGGGCGGACGAAGCAACTCCTACGAAAGAGTCTTGATAGAAGCCCGCGAGACATCGCTGAACGAGATGGCCCAGAGAGCTATTTCTATGGGAGCGAATGCAGTGATCGGCGTGGACATCGACTACGAGACGGTGGGCCAGAACGGTTCGATGCTGATGGTTTCCACTAGCGGCACTGCTGTCGTTCTGGGCTGACAGGTCCTGGGCTGACAGGTTCTGGACGGAAAGTGCTCCCAACCTCTCTTTTTCGGTGAGGGTAAGAGCAAAAAAGCCCTGAAACGCTCCCAACCTCTCTTTTTCGGCGATGACGGGAGCAATGTTGCTTATTCTGGGTTGATGGCCTTGAGGAACTTGGCCGGAACGCCGCCGACTACGGTCATCGGAGCGACGTCTTTGGTGACTACCGCTCCAGCTGCGACAATGGCTCCGTCGCCGATGGTGACTCCCTGAAGCACGGTGGCGTTTGAGCCTATCCACACATTCTTCCCGATGTGGATAGGGGCGGAGTTCATACCGGCGCGCTTTGCCGGATCTTCCGAGTGGTTGAGTGTTGCCAGCACCACGTTGTGCCCGATGAGGCTTCCGTCGCCGATGAAGATGCCGCCCTGGTCCTGGAACTTGCATCCCATGTTGATGAACACATTCTCGCCGATGACGGTGTTCACTCCGCAGTCTGTGTAAAACGGAGGAAACATTCCGAGCGTCTTTGGCAGCGGCCTGTCCATCAGTTCTTCCAGCAGTGCGTGCAGTTCTTCCGGAGCGTGATATTTCCCGTTGATCTCCGATGTGAATTTCAGGGCCCTCTGGCTCAGCGAATGAAACATCAGATGCACGTCGCTCCAGCCGCCGATTTCCCTTGGCCGGGCCATATACTTTCTGAATTCTTCTATTGTCATATCCACAGAATTATGGATGTAAATATAAAAAAAAAGGGATGCCGTTTTGGCATCCCTTCTAAACATTTTATAAGTGTATTAGCTCTCTGCAGGAGCAGCCTCAGCAGCTTCCTGAACAGCCTCAGCAGCCTCCTGAATAGCCTCGTTAACCTTCTCCTTGTCAACGTTCTCGAGTACTTCCTTGAACAGGTCACCAGCTGCGTTCTGGATCTTTGGAACATAGTAGAACTTCCAAATGCAGATAGCTGCAACAGCTGCGATAACGCCGATGAGAGCAAGTCCCTTCAGTCTGTTGATGAACAGACCGATCAGGCCGAAGATAACGCCCAGGATAGCGAGAATCCAGTTAAGAATTGGGCACCAGCAGAATACTAGGGCAAGAATACCCAGAATAAAACCCGTAATTGCGAGTCCTGCGCCTTTTTTTGTAGTCTCAGTCATAGTTTTTGAAGCACTGTTTTGTGTCGTGCGCAACCTTTAGGTTATACTTGATTGAATTAATTGTTTCTACGCATTCCTCGCAAATTTAGGAAAAAAAACCTTTTGACGCAATTAAAACCTCCTTGAAACTAGTTTGGAAGCGAATTTTTCCAGCTGTGCTTTTTGTTCCGGGTTTAAGTTGGTTTTTTCTAATTCCTTGATAGCTTGGTCGTAATATGAGTTAATGGCTTCTTCTGCAAGGGTGTCTACATTGAGGTTACGGTAGAAAGTTTTAACGGTTTCGATCTTGGCTGTGCCTTCGTTTTCTCCCATAGCAAGAAGCTGTTCCAGTTTCTTAACGCTTCCTTCGTCCTGTTTGCGTGCGAGTTCCCGGCATTTGATCAGCAGCCAGGTTTTCTTGTTGTTAAGGATGTCTCCGCCGATTTTCTTGCCGAAGACTTTCTCGTCTCCGAAACTGTCCAGCCAGTCGTCCTGGATCTGGAAAGCCAGACCGAGCTGGAAGCCGAAGTCATAGATCTGACGGCCGAGGGTGTGGTCCGCTCCCGCTATGAGGGCTCCTATGGAAGCGGCGCAGGCTATGAGGACTCCGGTTTTTAGGCCGATCATCTTCATATAGTCTTCCATCGGAACGTCATCCATAGTCTCGAAATTCATATCCAACTGCTGTCCTTCGCAAACCTGGAGCGCGGTCTTGGTGAAAAGGTCGTGGACAGCCTTCAGGCAATGCTGAGGTGCGGCGTTGAGCAGTTGGTAGGAAGAAATGCACATGGCATCTCCGGAAAGGATGGCCGTATTGTTGTCCCACTTCTTGTAAACGGTTGGTACTCCGCGGCGTATGTCTGCCTTATCCATAATATCATCGTGGATGAGGGTAAAACTGTGGAACACCTCCAGAGCCATGGCTGGAGAAAGAATGTGTTCTCCGATGTCGTCGCTGAAAAGGTTGTATGCTGTCAGGCAGAACCTTGGTCTCAGCCTTTTGCCGCCGATATCCAGCATATATCTCAAAGGGGCGTAAAGTCCGTGGGGTTCTTCCGGCCAGCCCAGGCGGGCGATTTCATCGTCGATGATTTTGTATATCTCTTCCAGTTGAAGCATAAGGTTATCTTTTTTGATTCGCTGAGAACAAAAATAACAATAATTGCGGTTCTATTTGTAATTTTGGGCGTCTGTTTGATATGAAAGGAAATTTCTCAAATAAGGGATCGGGCTCAGCGACGGGTACCGCCGTTGTGGTAAAGCACACAGGAAGCCATTACCTGCTTTCCAGGCTGCCGGAGTGGAATCCGTTCATTGCGGTGGTAAGGGGGAAACTGCGTCTGAAGGGCAGTTCTTCCACCAACCCGGTTGCGGTAGGGGATGTGGTTGATTATCAGGAAGACAATGCCGGTAGTTTTACCATCACGGGCATTCACGACCGCAGAAACTGCATCGTCCGCAAGTCCCAGAACCTTTCCAGGCAGAACCACGTCATAGCCGCAAACATAGACCGGGTATTCCTAACCGTTACGCTCAGGGATCCTGAGGTGAAACTACAGTTCGTGGACCGATTCCTCGTTACCTGCGAAGCTTATGGAGTACCGGTTACCATATTGCTGAACAAGGCCGATCTTTACAGGGGAGAAGAAGGGTCGGATAGTCTTGCGGACGAAGATCTGGCCCAGATGGCGGCAGGTTTTGTCCAGATTTATGAAGGGGCTGGCTATCAGGTGATGGAAACATCCGTCAAGACCGGACTTAACATATCACGCCTGAAGTCCTTGTGCAAGGATAAGGTCGTGCTTTTCAGCGGCCAGAGCGGAGTGGGCAAGAGTTCCCTGGTAAACGCTCTGGACCCGAGCCTGAACCTCAAGACAGCCGAGATCTCCCAGGCCCATCTCCAGGGAAGACATACTACCACCTTCTATCAGATGCATCCGCTTTCCTGCGGGGGATTCGTGGTGGACACTCCGGGCATCAGGGGCTTCGGCCTGGTGGACTTCAAGAAGGAAGAACTCAGCAATTTCTTCCCCGAGATGCTCCGCATTGAGGATAACTGTCGTTTTGCTCCGTGCACTCACACCCACGAGCCTGGCTGTGCGGTGAAAGAAGCCGTCGAGAAGGGGGAGATTTCTCCTCTGCGATATTCTTCCTATCTGGCCATGCTGGAGGATGACGGCAAGTATCGCGAGGGCGACGAATAGTCTTTCAACAGTTCTATGGCTGACGGTTCCGCAATATCAAGAATGAACAGGAGCGTACTAAAATTGGCGCTTCCGAGTATCCTCGCCAATATCACCGTTCCGCTTGTCGGGATGGTGGATGTGGGCGTGAGCGGCCATATCGGAGACGCTGTGGCTATCGGCGGAATGGCCATATCCACGATGCTTTTCGACCTTCTGTACTGGAACATGGGCTTTCTCCGCGTAGGTACCGGAGGTATGATCGCCCAGGCTTTCGGAAGGAGAGACTTTGGCGGCATAATGAAGGTCTTCACGCAGGGGATAGGCACGGCTCTTGGCATTGCTTTCATAATCTTCGCGATACAATATCTCTACATAGACATAGCCTTGGGCTTCATCCAGTGTTCCCCTGAGGTTGCCGACTATGCCAGGCAGTATTATTTCATCAGGATCTGGGCGGCTCCTGCCACTCTCAGCCTGTTCGTGTTCAAGGGCTTTTTCATCGGGATGCAGAATGCCGTAAGCCCTATGGCGGCGGACATTACCGTGAATGTCGCCAACCTCGGGCTGAGCCTGCTGTTCGCGGTAAAGATG
>CADAOA010000024.1 GCA_902789435.1 uncultured Bacteroidia bacterium
TCCGCAAGATTCCTGATTTTGGCAGATATATAGCAGGAAGGATCTACAAGCCGTCCTATATCAGCCTGCATACTGCCCTGTCTTTTTATGGGATGATTCCGGAATCGGTTGTGAGCATAAACAGTGTATCCACATTGAAGACCACATCATTCAGCAATGATTTTGGCGAATACACTTACCAGAGTATCAAGCCTTCTCTGTTCTTTGGATTTGAACTGAAGAAAACAAGTGACGGGAGGTCCATACCCTTTGCAACTCCGGAGAAAGCCCTGCTGGATTTGCTGTATCTTTATCCGATGTACAAGACCGAGGAAGATATGGCGGATTTGAGACTGGACGAAGATTTCCTCACGGAAAACCTGAATGCTGACAGGTTGCACGAGTATTTATGCCAGTTTAACAGTAAAACCCTGGAAACAAGAGTAAAAACAATGTTTAAAGCATACGGAATATGATTGAAATGGAGATGATAAGAGGCTTTTTTCCTGCCTCGATAAGAGACAATGCGGCTTTTGACAAGCTTATGCTGAAAGAATATATCCAGCTTATGATTCTGGACTATTTGTCATCGTCGGAATATGCAAGCAAGCTGTGCTTCATAGGCGGAACCAATCTTAGGCTGGTCCTGGGGATTGACAGATTCTCCGAGGATCTGGACTTTGACTGCAAGAATCTGAGCAAGGAGGAATTTATGCAGATGACAGACGGTATTCTGGCATTTCTCAAGGCCAATGACCTTAATGTAGAGCCAAGGGATAAGGCAAATCCCAAGTTAACTGCCTTCAGGCGCAATTTGTTTTTCCCGGGACTTCTGTTTGAAATGAACCTTACCGGCCATCGCGATGAAAGGTTCCTGATAAAAGTTGAAGCACAGGATCAAGGAGTGGCATATACTCCTGTTATCGCCGATGTGAAGGGCTGTGGCTTTTTCTTCCCCTTCCAGGTGCCACCAAGGCCAGTTCTGTGCGCTATGAAGCTTTCCGCCCTCCTAACCAGATCCAAAGGAAGAGATTTCTATGACTCGATGTTCCTGCTTTCCCAGACAGAACCTGATTACAGCTTCCTAAAAGCAAGAAATGGGGTTTCAGACAAGGAAGAGCTCAAGGCAAAGGTCAAGGAATTACTGGGAAGAATAGACATTGCAAAGAAGGCAGAAGATTTCAGGCATATTCTTTTCAATTCTTCCGGAAGCGAGAAGATTCTGAGATTCGGGGAGTTTGTTGAAGGTTTGTAGACATTTGGTCAAAGTTTTTATGTAAGTTTGAAGTATGAAACTAATTATTGCTGCTATTTGTTTTATGTCGATGATGATTGGTCGAGATAACAAGACGGTGGAAGAGCTGTCTACACTGCCGAAAGAGGTTAAACAGGTGATACTGGTACAGGACCACAAGCTGAGCCTGTGGAACAGGGCTGATGGTGAAGAGTGTGGCTGTGATGATGTTTCAGGCTGGGAGATGGCATTTGAAGTGCCGTGCCATTATGGGAAGAACGGGCTGAGTGCAGACCGGCACGATGGAGACGGGACAACCCCTATCGGGCTGTTCAAGGTGCTGTATTGCTTTGGAAATGCACCGGATCCGGGAGCGGGAATGACATACAGGGAAGTCCAAAGGACATCCTACTGGTCTGGAGAAAAGGAGGATTACAATACCTGGGTGGATCTGGAACCAGGGTCAAGGGAGATGAAAAGAAGCGAATATCTGTATAAGTTCAAGATATCATATAAGTATGCAATGGCGATAGACTTCAACACCAACCCGGTGGTGTGGGGAAAGGGATTTGCGATATTTATCCACTGCGATTATCTTGATGACCAGACAACTGCAGGATGCGTAGCGATAGAGGAAAAGTATATGCTGCGGCTGGTCAAGGAATGCAAGGAAGGAACCTATCTGTGGGTTAGACAGTAGTTCCTGCTTTTCAGGTGGCAGATATACATCTGATTGACAAACAATTAAAGAATTACCCTCCAGTCTTTCGGCCGGAGGGTAATTTTACAAGTAGTTAGCTGTTAGGTATTTATGCGTCACTACTTCTTAGTAACCATCTTGGAGAGCTTTTCGGTGAGCATAGGGATGATCTTGTGAACGTCACCTACAATACCTACATCAGCGACACCGAAGATAGGAGCGAACTTGTCCTTGTTGATGGCGATGATGAAATCACTCTCTTCCATACCTGCAAGGTGCTGGATGGCACCGGAGATACCGCAAGCCATATAAAGGGCAGGACGGACAGTCTTACCGGTCTGGCCAACCTGAACCTCGTGAGGCATGACGCCAGCGTCAACCATAGCACGTGATGAAGATACCTGGGCGCCGATAACGTCTGCCAGAGCCTGAAGCTTGGCAAATCCCTCAGGATTTCCTACTCCACGGCCTCCAGAAACGAGGATCTTAGCCTCGGTGATGTCAACCTTACCCTTGTTCTCCTTAACGCTCTCTACGAGCTTTACCTTGAACTTGGAAGCGTCGAAGGTTGGAGCAAAGCTCTCGATAACACCCTGGCGGTTCTCGTCTCTTGTGCCCTTCTGCATAACGCCTGGACGTACAGTGGACATCTGAGGCCTGTGCTCGGTACACATAATGGTAGCCATAAGGTTACCGCCGAATGCAGGACGAGTCATAAGGAGCTCTCTTTCCTCTGAGATATCCAGAGCGGTGCAGTCTGCAGTCAGACCGGTGCCAAGCCTTGAAGCCAGCCTTGGACCGAGGTCTCTTCCGATGGTGGTTGCACCAAGAAGCACGATGCTTGGTTTGTATTTGTCAATAGCCTGGCTCATGGCCTGAGAGTACTGCTCGGTCAGATAGTGCTCAAGTTCAGGAGCATCCATAACGATAACCTTGTCGGCTCCCCAAGCCACGAGTTCCTTTGCGCTTTCAGTATTCTTGTATCCAGGGAAGAAAGCCACAACTTCCTCACCCAGCTTGTCTGCAAGCACTCTTGCCTTTCCTAAAAGTTCGAGAGCAACAGACTGGATCTTTCCGTCTCTTTGTTCGGCGAAAACATATACGCCTTTATAGTCTGATTTATTCATATCTTTCAGTATTAGGCAATTAGATAATAAATTTCTCTTTCATCTTGGTGATGATAACATCAACAGCCTGCTCTGGCTCGAGTTCGTAAACCTGGCCTGCAGCCTTGGTCTGCTTAGGGAATGCCTGCTTAACCTTGGTAGGAGAACCCTTCAGACCGAGCTTGGAAGCGTCAACGTCTATGTTCTGCTCTGTCCAGATCTCAACTTCACGCTCAAATGCCTCTACGATGCCTCTAACGTTCATGTAGCGGGCCTTGTAGCCGGAAGCCAGGACGGTGAACACTGCTGGACCCTCAACCTCGAGAATCTCATAACCGTCTTCTGTTTCCTTCTTTACGCGGTAGTTGTTACCACCCTTGTACTCGCAGTCAACAACGTAAGATACCTGAGGCAGGTGAAGATGCTCTGCCATCTCAGGACCTACCTGAGCGGTATCACCGTCGATAGCCTGGCGGCCGGTGATGATCAGATCGTAAGGGATAGCCCTCATTGCACCTGCCAAAGCGTTGGAGGTTGCAAGAGTGTCGGCGCCAGCGAATGCCCTACTGGTCAGAAGGATAGCCCTGTCTGCACCCATAGCGAAAGCCTCGCGGAGAACCAGGTCTGCCTGAGGAGGACCCATAGTGATGACAGTAACGTTTGCACCGCACTTCTCCTTCAGCTGGAGAGCCAATTCAAGACCGCCCTTGTCGTCTGGGTTCATGATGGAAGGAACGCCCTCTCTGATAAGAGTGTTCTTTACCGGATCAATTTTTACAACGGTTGTATCCGGAACTTGTTTTACACAAACTACTATATTCATAATCTGATGTTTTTACTTTTTGAACAATTTTCCGGCAATAACCATTCTCTGAACTTCTGAGGTACCCTCGTAGATCTCGGTGATCTTGGCGTCTCTCATCATTCTCTCGACAGGATATTCCCTTGTGTAACCATAACCTCCGTGGAACTGCACTGCCTTGGTAGTCATCTCCATAGCAGTCTCAGCGGCAAAGAGTTTTGCCATAGCTGCGTCTGCACTGAAAGGCATTCCCTGGTCTTTCTTCCAGGCGGCAGCCCTTACCAGATACCTGGCAGCCTCGATCCTGGTCTGCAGGTCTGCAAGCTGGAACTGGGTGTTCTGGAACTGGCTCAGCGATTTGCCGAACTGCTTCCTTTCCTTGCAGTATTTTACAGTCTCGTCCATAGCGCCCTGGGCGATACCCAGAGCCTGGGCTGCAATACCGATACGGCCACCGTCCAGAGTCTTCATTGCAACTGCAAATCCGCCTCCGAGCTTGCCGAGCATGTTAGCCTTTGGAACTCTGCAGTTCTCGAATATCAGCTCGCAGGTTGCGCTGCCTCTGATACCCATCTTGTGCTCCTTCTTACCGATTGAGAAACCAGGAGTGGTAGCCTCAACGATAAAGGTGGTGATACCCTTATTGCCCTTGGACTTGTCTGTCATTGTGGCAATTACGTAAACATCTGCCTCACCTGCGTTGGTGATGAAGATCTTGGTTCCGTTGAGGATGTAGTCGTCTCCGTCCTCAACTGCCATGGTCTGCTGTGCGGAAGCGTCTGTTCCGGCGTTTGGCTCGGTAAGACCGAAAGCGCCGATCCACTCGCCGCTGGCCAGCTTTGGCAGATACTTCTGCTTCTGCTCCTCGGTTCCATTGTCGAGGATAGCGTCCTCGCAAAGGGAAGTGTGAGCGGAAACGATAACGCCAGTAGTAGCGCAAACTCTTGAAAGCTCCTCAACGGCAATGGTATACATAACGTGGTCTCCACCAGCGCCGCCGTAGTTCTTAGGAGTAGGAATACCCATAACTCCAAGCTTTCCGAGCTTCTTCACATTCTCCGTAGGGAATTTTTCTTCCTCGTCAACTTCTGCAGCGATAGGTTTCACCTCTTTCTCGGCGAACTCCCTGATCATCTGCTGAAACAGTTTCTGAGATTTAGTAAGTTCGAAATCCATATCTTAAATTTTAAAGTTCTATCTTCTTCAAATCAGGTGAAATAATGAGGGTAGCCTCGGTAGCGGCCTGAACCTGCTCTACGGTGAATTCAGGGTTGATTTCGCTGAGAACGATTCCTTCAGGAGTGATGTTCATCACGCCCATTTCGGTGATGATCATGTTAACCTGACCAGCTGCTGTAAGAGGCAAGTGGCATTTCTTGAGGATCTTAGGGTTGCCCTTTGCAGTGTGCTCCATAGTGAGGATAACTCTGTTGGCACCTACCAGAAGGTCCATGGCACCACCCATTCCTGGAGCTCTCTTACCAGGGATGATCCAGTTAGCGAGGTCTCCCTTCTCGTCAACTTCCAGAGCGCCGAGGAAAGTCACGTTGATGTGGCCTCCGCGAACCATTCCGAAACTTGTTGCAGAGTCGAAAGAAGCTGCACCGGCCTCGTGTGAAATGTATCCGCCGCCGGCATCGATCCAATGAGGATCCCTAGTACCGCCGGAAAGTGCAGGGTCAGCTGCCATTCCGAGGCATCCGTTCTCTGACTGGATGGTAACAGTCACTCCCTCAGGGAGGTAGTTAGGAATAAGGGTAGGAAGTCCAATACCCAGATTCACAACGTCGCCGTCCTTAACTTCCAGGGCAGCACGTTTGGCAATAAACTCTCTAATTTGCTGTTTATCCATAATCTTGATATTTAATGATTGATTATTGTTAGTTACTTATTGTGTCTCTTTACAAATTCCTCAGCGATGAAGCTTGCCACGTCATCGGCATAGGTGTTGGTGCCGAATCCGGCGTCATATCCGAGCTCCTTGGCCAGCTCGTGGCTGATACGGGCACCGCCGCAAACCACTATCATCTTGTCGCGGAGGCCTTCAGCGTCCATCAACTCGATGAGGTTGGTAAGGTTCTGGATGTGAACGTCTTTCTGCGTAACAGTCTGGCTTACGAGCAGGGCGTCGGCCTTGAGCTCGATGGCCCTGGCCAGGAACTCCTCGTTAGGAACCTGGCTTCCCAGGTTGTAGGCCTCTATCATCTTGTAGCGCTCCAGGCCGTAGTGTCCGGCATAGCCCTTCATGTTCATTATGGCGTCGATACCTACCGTATGGGCATCGGTTCCGGTGCTGGCTCCAACCACCACCAGAGGACGGCCGATCTTCTCCTGTATGAACTCGTCCGTAGCCTCCATGCTCATAGTCTTGGACTCAACCTTAGGCACGTAGATATCTGCATAATTGACTGTCATAGTGCTGCTTCCGTAGCAGTTGAAGAAGGTGAAGCCAGGAGTCAGCTCCTGAGAGAACACTACCAGAGGATTCTCGAAGCCCATCTTCTTGAGCAGCTGCTTTGCGGCCTCGATGGCTTCCGGACCGGCCGGAACAGGGAGGGTGAAACTCAACTGCACCTTGCCGTCGTTCATAGTGTCTCCGTACGGCTTTACTTTCTTCAGGTCAAGAGTCTTGTCGTAATTCTTGGCCTCCATTGAATATAAACCTTCACTCATATCTATTTCCTCCCTTTCATAAGTTCAATAAACGGATTCATATAATTTGCGCCCTTCTCAGTAACGCCGTCAAGACCCTTGCCGCCGTTCTTCGGACGTTTTACATCGCCGAACTTGCCCTGTTCCAGAGTGTTGAACAGACCTTCGGAGGTCATTTCCTGAAGCAGGTTGATGGCGTTGTCCAGAACTTCCTTGGCGCGGCTGCGGATAATTCCGCCTTCCTTGAACTCAACTTCCTCGCCGATATCGTGCAGGTTGTTGAAAATGTAGTTGGCGTTCTCGATGGAGAGGAAGCGGTCGCTCATGAATGGCGTATGGATTGCCTCGGTAGGCATACCCAGAAGCTGAAGGCCCTGGTGTGTCCATATACCTATAATATTAAAGAGAGCATCCTGGATGTGGCCCCTGAAGATATTACCCGTCATAAACTTGGTAGGCGGCATATACTTCAGCGGAGCATTAGGGAAGATCTCTCTTGTCATCTGTGCCTGAGCCAGTTCCAGAAGGAATCCGTTCTTGTGCATAGGATCCATCTCGAATGCGTGGCCAAGACCCATCTGCTCTTCAGGCAGTCCGGCAAACAGAGCCAGCTGCTCGTTGATAAGGTCTGAAGCCAGCACGGTGTGAGCCGCCTCGATGGCGTCTGCGGTGGTGAGGTAATTGTCCTCACCGGTATTGATTATAACGCCGGCAAAGCCGTTGATGATTCTGGAGAAATACTGGTCGATCAGGGTACGCTGCATGTTGATGTCGCGGAAGAGGATTCCGTAAAGGGCATCGTTGAGCATAACGTCCAGTCCCTCGAGGGCTCCCATAATCGCGATTTCAGGCATGCAAAGTCCTGAGCAGTAGTTGCAAAGGCGGATATACCGGTGAAGCTCCTCACCTACCTCGTCCAGGGCCTTGCGCATGATGCGGAAGTTCTCCTGGGTGGCGAAGGTTCCGCCGAATCCCTCTGTTGTGGCTCCGTAAGGCACATAGTCCAGAAGGCTCTGGCCGGTGGTACGGATAACGGCGATAATGTCCGCTCCCTGCCTTGCGGCTGCCTGGGCCTGAACCACATCCTCGTAAATGTTACCAGTGGCCACAATCACGTAGATGTAAGGGCGCGCACGGTCCTCGCCGTATTCGGCAACATATTTCTCCCTGCGCAGGCGGTTGTTCCTTATTTTCTCGATTGTAGCGTCTATAACAGGCTGGACTACCTGCTGAAGCTTTACAGGATCTGTGACCTTGGCTTCTTTTGTGATGTCATAGCCCTCATTTGCAATCTTTTCAGCAATTTGCTGAGGAGTCAGGCCGGTGGCTAGCATCGCATTGGCGATGTAGAACATCACGCCCTGCGAGAGCACCCCTTTCTCCTTGAGCTGCTCTACCAGTACATTCGGAAGCGGGACGGCACTCTCGTCCACGCCGTCTATGCCCAGGGCGCGGGCAATGGTCCTTTCCGTAGCTACGGTAGTATAGCGCTCCACAAAAGCCTGAACCTCGACCGCAACCTTCTCTGCCAAGGATTTGGCCAGGCGGACTTTTTCAAAATCTAAACCTACTTTACTCTGCATATTCAGTCAGTTTATCGTGAAGTACTTATTAATAATTAATCTTTGTTCTCGTTTAATATCTTTTCAGCTTCTGCGAGCCACTGGGGATCGATATCCAGGCTCCGGGCCACGTTTATGGCCTCGTGAGGAATATCTCCCTCGGATGTCTCGATGAGCGAATAATCCATCTTTCCTTCTGTAAGTCCCCTCACCTTAAGGCGGCGGAAGAAGTCTCCCGGCACATTGTAGTGAGTTGTCATAAGGACTGATATCTTTCTGTCTTTCAATATGTTCAAAAGCGCCGTAACCAGAGCCGTGCCCTCTATGGGGTTGGTAGTCCTGGCCGGCTCGTCTATCAGGGCAAGCATCCGGCTTCCGGTACGCATACCCTTGAGGACATTGTCTATGGCCTTCACCTCTCCGGCAAAGGAACTCAGTCCGGAAGCAAGGTCCTGGTCGTCGCCGATGCAGACCCTTATATCTTCCTTAATGTCTATCCTCGCCGATGCGGCAGCCACTCCGAAACCAAACTGGAACAACAGCTGGTTCAGGGCCGTCATCTTCAGCACCACGCTCTTTCCGCCCATATTCGCCCCGATTATGGTAACGCTCTCCAGACCAAAACTCAGGTCAACCGGCTGGAACTGCTTCTTCTTACCGCCCAGAGCCGCCTGATTTTCATATAGATGCACCACATACGGATGGAACATTCCACGGTATTCCGTCATGGAGCTGTCTGAAACCGTCGGGATGCAGAGCCCCATCATCTTCATCTGGAGGCATTTTGCAAGGAGGATGTCCAGATCCCCCATCGCGTCTATGGCCTGCCTGATCTCGGCGATGTGGTTTTTCAGCAGATGGCTCAGGTTCTCCCTGATGTCTCTTTCCAGAAGCCTTTCCTTCTCTATCAGTTCAAGGAGCCTGTCGGAGGTGACAGAAACGTCAGGAGAAAGCCCCTGGAGTTTCTTTATGTCCGCCCTGATCCTTCCAAGTTCCTTGGAATAAATGTCATACACATAGAAGCTCTCTATCCTCATCCCCTCCGGATCCAGTATGGAAACTACCTTTCCCATATCCGGAATCTCCACTCCTTCCAGAGCGAGAGCCTTCACCCCTTCCCTGACGTGACCGGAGAGAAGCCCCACGTACTTTATCTCGAACAGGTCCACATCGTCCAGCACGACATCTCTCTGAAGCCTGTCCAGGGTTCCTGTTATATCCCTAAGGCACATCAGCCTGTGCTTGAGAGCCGCCAGAGACGACGACACCTGCGGGGTCGGGTTGCAGTAGATAATCCTGTAGCAGCCTTCAAGAGTCTTGTAGGCCTTTTCTATTTCTTCCCTTGTCCGCATCATAGGAGAATGCAGCAGACGGCTCCGGCCGCAGGCAGACTGCAGCTGAAGGTCGTCGAACATGAACCTTATTCCGCACGGTATGTCAAGACACTCTCTAAACAGCATAATCAGATGTCATCTCTGTTCTTAACTATATCATATACAGGCACTCCTACTGCCTCTCTCATTTTCTGGCAAAGCAAATCCGAATCGAGGACGAATCCCCTCGGACTTGTCGGGTTTACGCAAACCGCTATAAGTTTGCTCTTTCTGAGAACCTTCAGGCGGCCTCCCTTTTTCAGGAAAACCCTGTAGGCCTGCTCAGAGACGAATATCTTGGTGAAATCTGTCACCACCAGATCGATCTCCTTCACCCTCCTGGAATCGGAGACCAGTCCCAGGAACCTGTCCGTCAAAGCTCCTGCCACAAACACCGCCACGCTCCTTCCCGTCACATCGTCTTTAATTTTGTCTATCGCCAGAGAAGACTCCACGCGGAAATCAATCAGACTGCCGTCGGAATCAATTCCCCACACGCCTTTTTCCAGCCCCTCAAACTTGCTGCAGACCGCTTCGTCTGCCTTGCCCAACCGCACCAGTTCCACTATGAACTTTGTCCTTCTTACAAGCGTGGCCAAATCCACCGAATAGGCAGCGCCGGTTGTAAGTATCAGACTCTCACTGATTACAGGAGACGCGCTGCTCAGTCTGGAAAGCGCCCCGTCCACAATCGTCAGATCTGGACCGAACTTCTCCACTCCGGACGCCCATCTTGCCAAAGACTGGGCTGATGACGGTCCGCTCAACAGCACCTTTCCCCCTCTCAGTACCCGGGCAGTTACTATCCTGCCCAATGAACTCCTCTCGGAAGTTATCTCCAGAAGTTCGCTCAGTACCTGTCTTCGGGCATAGAAAACTTCTGAAGTCGAGAAAATGGTTCCTTCCTTGAGTATTATCTCAGGCTTGGCCGTTCCGGTCACCTGATCCTTGCTCTCCCCGTCTATCCCGATCGAGGTTACCGCCACGCGGCAGGCGGACGGTAACCTGTCCAGGATAAAATTCAGACACACAGTCTTTCCAGTGTTTTTCTCAAGCCCCACTATTGAGAGACTCTTGAATTTGAGTATATCACTGATGAAAGACATCGTGCAGCGCTACTTCTTCTTTGCAACCTTCTTTGCTGCAGGCTTTACGGCCTTCTTGGCGGCAGGTTTTGCAGCCTTCTTGGCCATCTTTGCGCGGTACTTGACCGCCCTGTCCTCTCTTGCCAGATGAGCTGGCTGGATTGTCATTGCCTTGCCCTCGAGCAGGGAAACGACACCCTCGCACTCCTTGTTCTCCTGGCAGTACTTGCAGTTGCACTTGGTTGGCTTGTAATCTTCAGGTTCAGTGTAAGTTGTAATTACACCCTCATAGTTTCTGAGGACAACCTTTCCAGGAGCCTGGGAGATTATGTAGTTAGGCATTACAGGAGTCTTTCCGCCTCCGCCTGGAGCGTCCACAACGAAGGTAGGAACAGCGTAGCCGCTGGTGTGGCCCCTGAGGCCCTCGATAATCTCGATACCCTTGGATACCGGAGTACGGAAGTGCTCGATACCCATTGAAAGGTCGCACTGATAGATGTAGTAAGGCCTTACCCTCATCTTCACCAGCTCGTGAACAAGTTTCTTCATAATGTTCACGCAGTCGTTTACTCCGCGAAGCAGAACGCTCTGGTTTCCAAGAGGAACACCGGCGTCAGCAAGCCTTGCGCAGGCTGCTGCACTTTCTTCGGTAACTTCCTGTGGATGGTTGAAATGAGTGTTGAGCCAGATCGGATGGTACTTCTTGAGCATGTTGCAAAGCTCAGGAGTGATTCTCTGAGGGCATACAACAGGAGTACGGGTACCGATTCTGATTATCTCCACGTGCTTGATCTTGCGAAGCTTGCTTATAATGTACTCGAGTCTCTCATCAGGAACCATCAGAGCGTCACCGCCTGAAAGCAGCACGTCTCTTACCTGAGGAGTGTTCTTGATGTACTCGATAGCCTTCTCCACGTTGTCCATAGAGGTTGCGGCGTCTGTCTGGCCTGCGAACCTTCTGCGGGTGCAGTGGCGGCAATACATTGAGCACATGTCAGTTATAAGCAGAAGCACTCTGTCCGGATAACGGTGTGTAAGCCCCGGAACTGGAGAGTCTGTATCCTCGTGGAGAGGGTCCAGAAGGTCTGCGTCTGCACGGTGAGTCTCGTTGACTGTAGGGATGCACTGCTTCCTTACAGGATCCTCAGGGTTGTTAGGATCGATGAGGCTCAGATAATAAGGAGTGATGGCCATCCTAATAGTCTTGAGTGACTTGCGGATACCTTCTTCCTCTTCTTTGGAGAGCTTTATGTATTTCTTGAGCTTCTCCAGAGTCTCAATCCTGTTTCTTACCTGCCACTTCCAGTCGTTCCACTGGGCGTCGGTAACCTCAGGAAAAAGTTCTTTTCTTCTTGAAACTGCCATAAAATAAACAGATTAAGCGTAAAGTTCCTCAAATATCTTTCTCAGTTTAGGGCACTCGCGAAGCTCCTGGAGAGTGATTTCTGCGTGTCCCTTGGTATAACCGTTGCCGATAATCATGTTGACGTCTGCTCCGATTCCCTCTGCTCCCAGAGCTGCCTTGGTGAAGCTGGTTGCCATTGAGAAGAAGTAAACGACACCGTCGTCCTTGGTGCAGAGAACTGCGGTCATTTCCTGGTCAGGAACGTTTACGCAGTTGATTGTAACGTCTGCCATCTTGCCATTGGTCAGCTTGCTTACAAGCTCGTTAACCTGAACAGGAGTCATTCCCTTGACGCTCTCAACAACATCGCAGAAGCCAAGGTCCTTGATTCTGTTGGTTGACTTAGGGCTGTTAGCAAGACCGATAACCTTACCGGTAACACCGACCCTCTTCTTGGCCTCATAGCAGCAGAGCATTCCGCTCTTTCCGCCTGCGCCGAGGATAACTACGGTCTGGCCGCTCTGGCAAAGCTTTGCTGTCTGTGCAGGAGCACCTGCTACGTCCAGTGCGCTAAGAGCCAGTTTCTCAGGCATGTCATTAGGAATCTTTGCGTAAATGCCGCTCTCGAACAGAATGGCCTTACCCTTTATGTCAACCTGGTCTACGTCTGCCTTGATCCTGAGGATCTCGTCAATTCTCAGAGGAGTAAGTGAAAGAGAAACCAGAGTTGCGATGCGGTCGCCTTCCTTGAGGTCGATCTTGCCCTTGAGAGCGTCACCGATCTTCTCTACAGTTCCCAGAAGCATTCCTCCGGAACCTGTACGGCGGTTGCGGTGCTTTCCCTGAAGTTCAACGTTCAGAAGCATCTCCTTCTTGATTTCCTCCATTACCTCGGCCTCGTCGTTAGGGTTCTTGGCCTGGGTTTTTGCGTAGTTGTGGATATCAGTGAAAGAAGCAGAGTCAATATTGAGTGTCTGTACATCGATGAGAATCTCGTTGTCGTAGATCTCGTCCATATTGTTGTCCAACTTGTTGGCTGGCTGAGGCAGAACGCCTACAGGCTCGATTACACGGTGGGTACCGTAGCGATTTCCATGTTTTTGCATATTGTTTGTCTGTGTTTTATTGTTATTCAATGATTTGTTATTTGCGCGGTGCAAGACCGAGTATCTGCCTTGCCTCGTGGCTGTTTGCTATAGGTCTGCCGAGTTCGTTGGCCAGGCGGACTACCTTCTCCACCAGGGCGCCGTTGGATGGTGCCAGAACGCCTCTTGAAAGGTAAAGGTTATCCTCGAAGCCTACTCTGACATTACCGCCCATTGCTATGGCTGCAGCAGCCATAGGGAATGCGTGACGGCCAACTCCGGTAACGGTCCAGGTGCTTCCTGCCGGAATTCCGTTCACCAGCCAGCAGAGGTTGGCTACGGTAGCCGGAGTACATCCCGGAACGCCCAGTACGAAATTGAACTGCATAGGAGCTCCAGGAACCTCACCCTTGCGGGCCATAGTGAGGATGGTGTCCAGATGTCCCATTTCAAAGCACTCGTATTCAGGCTTGATGCCGCGTTCTATCATACGCTTTCCGAATGCCCTCATAGTAGGCATCGTGTTGTCGAAGATCTCGTCCCCGAAGTTGCAGGTTCCGCAGTCGAGGGTTGCCATTTCAGGCAGCGGATCGGTATCTGTGCTCTGAAGTCTCTCGTCCGGTGTCATACCTACTGCACCTCCAGTGGAAGGAATCAGTATAACGTCCGGGCAAACCTTCAGGATTGCCTCCTCGCACTCCTGGAAACGGTCTCTGGACTGGGTTGGGGTACCGTCGTCGAACCTTACGTGAAGATGGACGATAGCTGCTCCGGCGTCAACGGCACTTTTTGCCTCCTTTACTATTTCCTCAACGGTGTAAGGAACGGCCGGATTCTGCTCCTTGGTAACCTCAGCTCCGCAGATAGCTGCTGTGATAATCAGTTTATCCATATCTCAACTATTTCTTTCTCTGGCACTTGGCAGGAACTACGCAAGTTCCGCTAGCCCTGCAGACTACTATTGGTTCCTCCAGCACATCAGCTGCAGAATCTGATACGTCCGGACGAGGAACTATCACCTTGCGGGCCTCGAACACCATCTTGCGGGAAGTGTTTCCGATGTGGGTTATCTCACCGGTGGCCTCGATATAGTCGCCTGCATAAACAGGAGCGATGAATTCCACGTTGTCATATGCCTTGAAAAGACCCTCGTCACCATCGTTGATGATAAGAAGTTCAGTTGCAACGTCGCCGAAAAGCTTCAGCATGTGAGCGCCGTCTACAAGGCCTCCGCCGTAATGAGCGTCTTCTCCGCCCATCCTAACTCTGATCAATGATTTTGCTGCCATATTATTCTCTAACTTTCTGAAGGTTATTGGTTGACTGGTACAGGTGGGTTACAAATACGTGAGGAGTGATGACTGCCTCCGGCTTGATCTCTCCTGCAGGAACGATCTTCTCTGCCTCAACGATAACTACGTCTGCTGCAGTTGCCATCAGAGGGTTGAAGTTCTGTGAAGTTCCTACATAGATGCAGTTTCCTCTCTCGTCTGCTACGGTAGCGCCGATAAGGGCGATGTCTGCGTGCAGAGGCTTCTCGAGAAGGTAAGTCTTGCCATCAACCTCTACTGTTGGCTTTCCGTCAGCGATAACGGTTCCCATTCCGGTAGTGGTAAGTACGCCGCCAAGGCCTGCTCCGCCGCAGCGGATCCTCTCTGCGAGGGTTCCCTGAGGGCAGAATTCGATCTCAAGTTCACCGGCATTCATCTGGGCAGCAGTGTCAGGATTGGTTCCGATATGGGAAACATAGAGTTTCTTGATCTTATGGGCACCAATCAGATTTCCTACTCCAATTCCCTGATATGCAGTATCATTGGAGATAAGGGTCAGATCTTTCACATCGCTCTTTGCAAGGGCGTCGAGGATGTCAAGAGGAGAACCGGCTGAGAGGAAACCTCCCACCATAATTGTCATACCGTCCTTAATCATAGAAACGGCTTCCTGTAATGAAATTCTTTTATCCATAAGAAAACGATTTTGAATTTATTTGTATTTCAATTATTTATATGCTATAAAAACTACTATTCCGCTTATTGGACATTCAAAAAGCCCTTAATGGCGTCCAAAATCAAACAAATATAGTTAAAAAAAAAAAAAAAAAATAACAATGTTGTTATATTTTTATTTCGCAAAATTTTAAGTAACTTCGCAAGATGCAGGACGGGTAGTCCGAAACAAGTATTATAATAAGTATCGCGATATGGAATTCAAAAACCTAATCATCCAGCGGGAAGGAAACATCCGCATTGTAAAGATCAACAATCCACAGAGCATGAACGCCCTTAATTCTGAGGTGCTTTCAGAACTGGACCAGGCCTTTTCCGAGATTGAAAATGATCCTCAGACAAACGTCGTAATCCTTACGGGAGAGGGCCGTGCCTTCGTGGCCGGGGCTGATATCTCCCAGATGAGTACCATGAACGCAGCCCAGGGCAAGGATTTTGGAGTCCAGGGTTCAAAGGTATTCCGCAAGATCGAACTTCTTCCTAAGCCTGTAATTGCCGCCATTAACGGTTTCGCACTCGGAGGAGGCTGCGAACTGGCTCTTGCCTGCGATATCCGCATAGCTTCCGCCAAGGCCAAGATAGGCCAGCCGGAAGTCGGACTGGGCATCACTCCGGGCTTTTCAGGCACCCAGAGACTTCCGAGAATCGTAGGTGAAGGAAGGGCTAAGGAACTGATTTACACCGCAAAGGCCATTACAGCAGACGAGGCTTTCAGAATCGGTCTGGTAAACAGGGTCGTTGAACCGGAACAGCTTATGGACGAAGCTATGGCACTGGCTAAGACCATCGCCAAGAACGCCCCTATCGCGGTAAGGTTCAGCAAGGAGGCCGTTAACCGCGGAATGCAGACAGACATAGACACGGCCATCGCCATAGAGAACGACCTTTTCGCCCTCTGCTTCTCCACCGAAGACCAGAAAGAGGGAATGAAGGCATTCTTCGAGAAGAGGCCTGCAGAATGGAAAAACAAATAACACACATTATAACCATTAACAATTTAAATCTTTAGTAAAATGTTAGTTGCAGTTGTTGGAAACGGAACAATGGGCCACGGCATAGCACAGGCATTCGCTACCGCAGGTCACGACGTACTCCTTAAAGGACGCAGCGAGGCTTCTCTTGGAAGAGCCCACAAAGCCATCGAGAAATTCCTCAACAGAAGCGTTGAGAAAGGAAAGATGGAGGCTAGTGTAAAAGACGAGATTATCGCCAGAATCAAAGACACCCTCAACTATGAGGACCTCAAGGACGCAGACCTCGTAATAGAGGTCGTTGCCGAGGATATGGCTGTAAAGAAAGAAATCTGGGAAACCCTGGATAAGGTCTGCAAGCCTGAAGCTATCCTGGCTTCCAATACTTCATCGCTGAGTATCACAGCTATAGCAGCATTCACCTCACGTCCTCAGAACGTTATCGGAATGCACTTCTTCAACCCGGTTCCTCTGATGAAACTCGTAGAGGTTATCAAGGGCCAGCTCACTTCCGAGGAAACTCACAACAAGGTTGTCGAGATTGCAAAGGCTATCGGCAAGAGCCCTGTTTCAGTTAACGAGGCCCCTGGCTTTGTTGTTAACAGAATCCTCATCCCTCTTGTAAACGAGGGAGTTGGAATCCTGGCAGACGGAATCGCCACCAAGGAGGAGATTGACGCCGCAATGATGATGGGCGCCAACCATCCTATGGGCCCTCTGGCTCTGGGAGACCTGATCGGCCTGGATGTTTGCCTGGCCATTATGGAAGTTCTCTACAACGAGTTCGGAGACAGCAAGTACCGTCCACATCCACTGCTTAGGAAGATGGTTCGTGCAGGCCTTCTCGGAAGAAAGACCGGAAAGGGCTTCTACGACTACACCAAGTAGAGTCTGCTAACGCGACAAAAAATAAGGGACTGGTTTCCAGCCCCTTATTTTTTGTTTACATGATGTCTATTCCATAGGTGCTGATGACACGAACCAGTGGCCGTTCCACTTCCAGAACAGGTTAGGATCTGCCCCGTCTTCAAAGTCAAGGTTGTCGTTGTCTTTCTTGAATACGACAATGCCCCTTTGAGGAGTGTAAACAGGCAGGAAACATTCCGTTGTGTCCACAGGATGGAGAATATGCTCATTAATGGCGTCATAGGTCCAGAACATCAGATTCTGGTAAACCCCTATTCCGTCGTCTCCGTCCCATAGATAGTTGTAAACAAAGCCTATCATCCACTTGTTGTCTTCCATCATCTCCCAGGCCTTCAAGGCAAAATTGTTGCCGTAATCAGGGTCCTCCCATTTGCCTGATATAAAGTTCTTTTCTTCGTCGCAGACGAAAGTGCCCACGGAGTTATGTCCGCTGGTCTGATCTATGGCATACCATCCCTCCAGAACCTGACGTATAGGATAGACTTCAACTATCGCGGTGAAAATATCCAGAATATTGAGCTCGGTTCCCTTCTGGTTTACGTATATGCTCTGTTTCGGCCAAATAGCTGGCAATTTATGCTCAAGAGCGTCTCCGTAAATTCCATCTTCAAGATTTGGGATAACTCCCTTAGGTTTAATCAGAATGTTGCCGTTGTCAGTTTTAATAGTGTCAGCATTCTGTGCCGCCTGGGCTGTGGCTTCAGTGGCAGTAGCGTCGGGATTTGCCTCCCCTTCACTCTTGCTTTCACCGTTTTTGCAGGAAATCATTGACAAGCAGCCTGCAAATGCAATCAGATAAAGGAATTTCTTCATAGCTATATTATTTTACTTGTTTTCAGGCATTTCAAATATTCTGTTGCCATTTACCTGGCGGATGAAGGCTTCTGCGGCCTTGCAGCGGTTTTCTATGCCGCGGAAGACTTCCATTGGAGTATGCCAGCCTTCAAAAACAGGCTCGAGATTCTGGCTCTTGTGGCAGTAGCAGGCTTTGTACTTTTCTTCCAGGACGGATGTTATATCCACATAGTCAGTCGGATTGAAGTTCTGTGTCTGGACACCGGTCATAACCTCGAAGTAGTACAGGTCGAAGCTTCTTCCGGTTCTTCTCCAGCTGTCATAGACCAGGATGGAGCAGATGCGGTGGTCTCTGTGACCATCTATAGGCCAGTGGGTGAAGACTATATCCGGATCTTCATCCTGGATGAGAGCAAGCATCTCATCGTAGCGGGCCTTGTTGATTTCCGTCTGGCCGTCTATCTGGGTGAGGAAAACGTGGTCCGCACCGGTGATTGCGCAGGCGTTCTTGACCTCCTCGCTTCTGATTTTGGCGGCTTCATCTCCCTTGACTCCTTCTATACCGGCCTCTCCTCTTGTAAGATAGACGCACTTGACGTCATAGCCGGCACGTTTCATAAGGATCATCGTTCCGCCGCAGCCGGTCTCAGGATCATCCGGATGAGCTCCTATAATGAGTACTTTCTTAGGCAAGGTTCCGTCTACGATCTTCTGTGCCAGGACAGGATAATTTGTGGTTATCTGGTCCACTCCAAGAGCGGCCATACGCTTGATGTCGCGTTTCTTGTCCACGGTCCAGGCATTAACTTCCATGCCCAGGTCATGAGCCCTCTTCACCCACTCAGGATGCTTGTCAAATACCGTGTAGTGGTAGTCTAGCCCCTTGATGCCCAGAGCGTTGAGTTCATCAGGCGATTTCTCTCCGCCAAGATACTGCACCATAGTCTTGGGATATTTCTTTGCGGCTGCCTTGCACACTTCCAGGCTGAAGGAGATTATGGTGAGGTTGTCCATATCGATCCGGTGCTTCTTGAGAGCCTGTGCAACTTTGTCAAAACAAGGGACATAACCTTCCTTATCGCGATAATCTTCCTTGATTTCCAGAATAGGACGGATCTTGGATTTCTTTATCAGCACGAGCAGTTCGTCCAGTGAAGGCACCGCCTCGCCGTTAGAAAGATGCTCTCCTCTCACAGTGTTAAATGTCTCTTTCTGGACATCTGCAAGCGACACTATCCTAGGGCCGTGGCATACGACAAGCTGCCCGTCAGAGGTCATGTTTACATCGAATTCCGAGCCCCAGGCCCCTATCTGGTCTGCAGCCTTGTAGGAAGCCAGCGAGTTCTGAGGGGTTTCGACATTGCCCTTTCCTGTTTCGTTGACGTTCCAGTGCCCGCGATGGGCTATGATCTTGGCCTGGGCAGACAAAACAGCGGTCTGCGCCAATATGGCGGCTAAAACAAGAATTATTCTGCGCATATTTTAGATTATTGTATAAACCCGGCGAAATAGCCTGAAAATACCGTTGTAGTAAGTAGGTATCCTATTATCGTTGAAACAGCTACGGAAATAAGACCTGGTATCATGAAACTGTGGTTGAGAAGATACTTGCCTATCACCGTGGTGCCGCTACGGTCGAAGTTCACGGTCGCGATGTCTGAAGGATAGTTAGGGATGAAGAAGTATCCGTAAACGCTCGGGAGTATTCCCAACAGTACAGGACCGGCTATTCCAAGCTCGTAGGCCAGAGGCAGCATTGCCACAACCACCGCTCCCTGGGAGTTGATAAGCACGGAAACCAGGAAGAACACGAAGGCTATTGACCAAGGATAGCTCTGCACCATATTGGCCAGCATAACCTTCATCTGCTCCAGGTAATTGCTGAAGTATGTATCTGCCAGCCAGGCGATTCCGTAGATAGCAACCACTGCCACCATACCGCTCTGCCATACAGCTCCGCCGACCGCCTTCTTTGGCTCCGCCTTGCAGAACATTATGTTTGCTGCAGCGGCCGTGAGCATAATGATCTGGATGATTATGTTCATCTTAGGAATGCCCATATGCTGGGCCAGAGTGATGCTTTCCCCGTTCTTGTCCACGTGAATCATCTGGCAGAAAGCGAAGAACACGATCACCAGCAACGCTCCCAGGAACACGTAAACCGATCTCTTGGCGCTCTTGCTGATTGTCTTGTCCAAGGTAGTGGCGCTGCTGCCATACATGAACTTGAATGTCTCGGGATCGGACTTTCTCCTCAAGAAATCAGGATCCTTGTCCAGGTCTTTTCCTCTGCGATATGAGTAAAGGGAAGCGCATACAAGGCCGCAAAGGCAGGCCGGAATGGTGATCATCAGAACCTGCGGTATTGAAACCATGAAGCCGTTGGCGTTGGAAATGGTTACGAAAGCCACAACAGCGGCTGCGATCGGCGAACAGGTGATTCCCACCTGGGAGGCAATTGAAGCCACGGCACAAGGCCTTTCAGGACGGATATTCTTCTTGAGGGCTATATCGCAGATGATAGGCATCAGCGTATAGACCACATGGCCTGTTCCCACCAGAACGGTGAGGAAGAAAGTGGTTATCGGAGCCAGGAATGTGATGTTTCCGGGGTGCTTTCTGAGCATTTTCTCAGCGATCTGGATCATCCAGTCCATACCGCCCGATGCCTGAAGGGTTCCGGCGCAGGTAACCGCAGCGATAATAATATAGATAACATCTGTAGGAGGTGTCCCGGGCTTCATCCCGAAGCCGAACACAAGAATGGCCAGACCAATACCTGATATTGCACCAAGGGCAAGACTGCCGTAACGTGAACCCACATACAATGCTGCCAGCACTATAAGGAGTTCTATAATCATAAGTGTACTCATAGGTTATTGTTTGATTACCCAAAGATAACCAATTTGCTCGCCATTTCACAGCATTAAGTCAGGCAACTTTGCATTTTTTGCCAAAAAGCTTCTTTGCACACTCTTGTCAGTTGAGCAAGTTGTATTATATTTGCCTTTATCGCGATAGAATAAAGTATGAATAACAGCAAGATTAATAAAATCGGTGTTCTGACATCCGGTGGAGATGCTCCGGGAATGAATGCCGCCATAAGATCGGTTGTAAGGAGCTGCATCTACAACAACGTCATCCCAGTGGGAATTCACAAAGGATACAAAGGGCTTGTCAGGAAGGATTTCGAGACAATGCAGAGCCATTCTGTCTCAAAGATCATACAGTTGGGAGGCACAATCCTCAAATCCAGCAGACTGCCGGAATTTGCAACAGACAAGATGCTCAGGAAGATGGCTATAGACAACCTCAAGGAAGACATGATAGACGCCCTTGTCGTCATTGGAGGAGACGGGTCTTTCCGAGGTGCTGATCTCCTGTCAGACGAATTTGGCTTCCCTATTGTAGGCATACCAGGCACAATAGACAACGACATATTCGGAACAGACTTCACCATAGGCTTCGACACGGCGACAAACACTGCAGTAGAAGCCATAGACAAGATCAGAGACACGGCAGATTCCCACAACCACCTCTTCTTTGTGGAGGTTATGGGACGTGACGCCGGTTTCATAGCTACCTATACTGCAATTGCAACAGGAGCTGAGGCAACTGTCATCCCTGAAGTTCCGGCGACAATAGAAAGTATCTGTTCATATATGCAGACAGAACGCAGGAAGGACAAGACAAGCGGAATCGTCATCGTCTCCGAAGGATCCCAACTGGGCAGCGCTCAGGAAATCGCAGAAAAAGTCAAAGAGAGGCTCCCTGAGTACAAAACCAGGGTCACGACTCTTGGTCATATCCAGAGAGGCGGCTCTCCTTCGACAAGGGACAGGGTATTGGCCAGCATGCTCGGCAATTATGCCGTAAATGCCCTGATTGAAGGGAAGAGCGGCGTAATGGTTGGAATCACGGGAGGGAAAGTCTCTTACACCCCTTTCAAGGAGGCCTGTTCCAAACACAACCCCATAGACTTGGACATGCTCACAATAGCAAAAATCCTCTCGATCTGAGAGGATTTTTGATTTATAACTCTTATTTTATCCAAAGACTCAGAAAGTGAAGTCCACTCCAAGGCCAAACACGCTGTTGGTACGGCTATAAGTGGAAAAACCGACGGTTTGCGGCTTTGTATGATCCTTATAGAAGGAATGGAAATAAGATGCATTTACGGTTACATGGTCTGAAACCTTTACCCCTACTCCCATTCCGACAGATGTGCAATTGAGGTTGAAATTCATGTCGGAATAATTCTCTTCCTTCTGCTTGTAGAAAGTATGCTGTATTCCGGCACTGATCTCCACCATCTTTGTAACATCATATTCCACACCGAAAGTCAATTCATCAGTATCCTTGAGCAAATCAGTGGTCCACTGCTTGGTGTCAAGGTCAAAGTAATGATTGTATCCGGCATCTATCCTCAGGAAAGGAAGCGGGCTGATCTCAGCTCCGAAGGCCAGCATAGAAGGCATGTCTGCATTGTGCTTTGCCTTGTCCAGATATTTGGCGAAAGCAGGCTGACCGGCTGCCAGAGCGTTGAATGCATCGTTGTTCTTTGCCTTGCTTTCCACTTCCAGATGGGTTCTGAACTCATATCTGAGAGCCAGATTGATATACTGGTTAGGACGGAAATCCACTCCCAATATAGGAGATATGCCGAATCCGCTCTGCTTGCAGTCAAGTACATAATCATTGCCGGCAGGGATAATATCTCCACTTATTGTGCGGAAAGTAATGTTATCAACTCTCCCCTTGAAATGATTGGAAGCTATTATTCCTCTCAGTCCCAGGCTGACGCTCAACTTGTCGCCGATCTTGCGGGCCGCACCCATCGTGATTCCGTAATAGAAAGACTTTCCCTCAACATACTGGTTCAGGCTGTAGCCTCCGAACAAAGCGCCCATCTTAGCCATGCCCATCTGGCCGACAAGAGCTTCAAAAGCTCCTATTCCTTGCTTGAACTTGCACTCTCCGCCTCCTCCGAGGATTCCGAAACCAAACTGGAAAGACCAGTCGCCCGTGTTATACGCGGCAAAAAGGGAAGGCTGCATCAGAACATCAACCTTACCCGTAAACTTGCGGCTGAAAGACCCGTCTGCCTCAGCGATGCCGGGATTAAGATAGTTGGCACCGAAAAGAGGACCGTAATTGGCATACACGTCTCGCTTCTGGTGAGGGCTCTGCCAGTTGAACTGGATATGCCATCCTTCCTGCATGAAAGTCACTCCCGCAGGATTAAAGTAAACTCCATCAATCCCTATCGCTCCGACTCTCGCAGGATTTCTGAGAAAACGTATGCTCTGGTTTGTATTTGTCAGGTAGTCTCCGGCATATACCGCCGCCGCAACGACGATGGCCGCTGCCGTCAAAAGAAATTTTTTCATAGGAATCAATGGTTTAATGTCTTGAAATAATCAAAAGAGGAATATTGTTGTCCAGGCATTTCTTGATGTCTTTTCCGCCACTGACAACCTTGCAGTAGCTTACATCCGGACCCTGGATTTCCTTAACCCTTATCCTGCCAAGGTAATGCTTGGAAGTCCTGTTGCCGATCTCGGTAAGCTGATAAACGCCGAAAGTCAAGTCTGTGTACACGCCGTGGGCAGAGCCAAGGTCGATGTAAACTTCCTTCTGCTTGTTGTTGCGGTCTGCTCCAACTTCGATGATATCTGCAGTCAGAGGGTAAACCTCGTCGTAATATCTTGCCACATAGCCGCAAACATATCCCAATGCCTTCTTGATAGCATTCTGGCGGGATGAATACCATGAAGAGGATGAATACTCGTTACTTTCCACGCTGAATGTATTGCTGTTGATTATTGTGCCGTTCAGGTCCTTGAGAGTCAAGGTAAAGAGAATCACGGCCCTGTAATCTTCATGGGTTGTCTTTTTCACCTTACCGTTCTTGTCCTTGTGCTCCTCCGTGAAGACCTTGGCCGTTGAGGTGATACTGGCTATGTTTCCATCAATTGTCAACGCATATTCAGGATTGTCTGACTCCGGCACAAAAAGCCTGTCGCGTACATTGAAACGGAATGCAAGGCTCAAACCCCTGACGATCTCTGACC
>CADAOA010000025.1 GCA_902789435.1 uncultured Bacteroidia bacterium
CTCACCGCCTCACATAACCCAAGGCAGTGGAACGCCCTCAAGCTTCTTAACAGCAAGGGTGAATTCCTGACCGCTGAAGATGGGGCTAAACTTCTGGAATATGCTGAGAAAGAAGATTTCACCTTTGTGGATGTCGACCACTTGGGAAAACTTGAGGAAAAAGACTTCACATTTGCTCATGTAGATGCTGTCCTGGCAGATCCGCTGGTCGACATTGAAGCAATCAAAAAAGCCGGTTTCAAGGCTGTCCTGGATGCTATCAACTCCGTTGGTGGAACCACTATGCCAATCCTTCTGGAAAAACTTGGCGTTGAATGCATCAAGCTCAACTGCGAGCCTACGGGAGATTTTGCCCACAATCCGGAACCTCTTCCGGCTAATCTGACGGGTCTTTCCGAGGCTGTGGTGAACAGCGGTGCTGATATGGGTATCTCCGTGGATCCGGATGTGGACCGTCTGGCATTCTTCTGCCAGGATGGAACCCCATTCGGCGAGGAATACACTCTGGTAAGCGTTGCTTCATATGTTCTGGAAAAGAAAGCGGGCCCTACGGTTTCCAACCTTTCTTCCACAAGGGCCCTCAGGGATGTTACAGAGGCTGCCGGCCAGAAGTACTATCCGGCAGCAGTCGGAGAAGTCAACGTTACCACGAAGATGCACGAAGTGGGTGCGGTCATAGGCGGAGAAGGCAACGGAGGTGTAATATACCCGGCGCTCCACCACGGAAGGGATGCATATATGGGAGTAGCCCTATTCCTTTCCAACCTTGCTCACAAAAAGTTGAAAATGACTGAACTCCGCGATTCCTATCCTCAGTATTACATTTCCAAGAACAGGATAGAAGTCTCCGATCCGAAGATGGTTGACAGCATACTGGCCAAAGTGGCCGACTCATTCAAAGACTTCAACCCTCTTACCATAGACGGAGTCAAGATAGACTTTGAGGCAGAAAGGAGTTGGGCCCAGATGCGCAAGTCCAACACCGAGCCTATCATCCGCCTTTACTGCGAAGCTCCGACCAAAGAAGAGGCAGAGAAACTGGCATCAAGAATAAAGGAACTTGCAAACAGCATAATAAACGGATAACAACATGTTCTCTTTCAGGACCTCAGACATATTCAGACAAGAAGACATAGTCCTCCACAAAGGGAGGATAATGGTTATTTGTAACCAGTCTTCATGGAATCCTGTCGAGAGGAAATATGTCTTCGAAGGATTCTTTGAGAGAGGAAATCTTTCCTGCGTGACGGTTCCCCCGGGAGAAGGTCTGGCTGACCATCCCCTAAGCGCCCAGATTCCGTTCAATGCTATCAGCAAGACTGAAAACGGAGCACATAAGTTTGCTGCGGACGATTTCGCCAGCACTGATGCGATCGTGATTGAACTTCAGGATGGAGGATGCCGTTACTTCCAGTCTCCCAACCTGGTCTTCGACCTGTTTTCCTTCCTGACCGAATCGGACGCAACACTTCCGGTATACATCGTGGACAGGCCTAATCCTGCTGGAAGACAGGTGGAGGGCACTGCCCTAAGGGCCGGATACCGTTCCCCTATCGGAATCGAGGGCATTCCTCATCGTTATGGTTTGACAATCGGTGAGCTCTCCTATTGGATCTATGGCAGGCTTGGTTCGAAATTTCCGCTACACATAATCTCGTGCAACGCCTCACCTGTCGGTAAGCTGGTTATGGGATGGACAATCCCTCTCAGCGAAGATTTCGGAGGTTTCTTTACGGAATCCTTCTGCAGCGGCCAATATCTTTGGAAAGGAACCAATGTCACTCCCGGAATAGGCACCACCAGGCCATACGAGTTTTTCGGGGCGCCTTTCCTGGAAGGAGTCAGCCTTGAGGACAATCCTCTGTTCCACGATAGCGGAGTATTTGCCCGCTGGGCTTCCTTCACACCGCTGGGAGGCCGCTATTCCCACGAGAGATGCTTTGGATATCAGTTGCTCCTGACACCTGAAAACCAATACAATTCTTTGGCACATTCCTTGCGTCTTATCCGCTGCGTCAAGGATGTATGCCCGTCCTTCCGTTTCCTGGACAAGAGTCCCGGAGACGACAACAGCCTGATAGAAATGCTTATCGGAGACAAGGAGCTTCTCGATTTTGCCCAGGGCGCCACAAATTGGGAAGAAACAAAGGAGCATATCAAGCTGGAAGAGCAGAAATGGATTAAGAAAACCAGAAAAGACCTCCTCTATCCGGATGAGCCTCTTTTCAGAATAAAGTAGAATATTAACAGATAACAATACAATTGAGATGAATCCGATTTTACAGGAAAAGAAATTTTCTCCAGCCGAGGGGCAGATAATCATTGAGGAAGGCGAGTGCATGACCGTCAAGGGTTCTATCGTCAAGACCTCCCTACTCCTGGTTTTGCTTTTGGTTGCCGCAGCCTTTGCCTGGAAGGTCACAAACGACTCCATCAACCCTTCCGCCCCGATGTACTACCTTCTTGGCGGAGTGATTGGAGGTTTCATTCTGGCTATGATAATTACTTTCAAGCCAAAGACAGCTCCATATCTTTCTCCGATATATGCTGCCGCAGAAGGTCTGGCTTTGGGTTGTATTTCAGCCGTTTATAATGGTTATGCTATTGCATCGGCCCAGGCTAAGGGAACCGCAGTGGATCCGAACGGCATAAGCAGCCTTATATCCGGAGCGATACTTCTTACCGTCATAACTACCTTCGTGATGCTTCTGCTCTACCGCACAGGTGCCGTTAAGGTCAATGACAAATTCAACAGGATCATAAAAGTTGCCTTGATATCTATCCTGGTATTCTACGTAATCGGCATCGTTGTTTCCCTGTTTGGAGGAACGAACGGGCAGTTCTACCAGTTGTTCTTCGGAAACAGCATCCTGGCCATCGTGATAAACATCATCATAGTGGGCGTTGCCGCCTTCTCCCTCATGCAGGACTTCGACCTGATCGTCAAGGGCAGTCAGATGGGCGCTCCAAAATATATGGAATGGTATGCCGCATTCGGCCTGATGGTCACTCTGGTATGGCTTTATCTTGAGATTTTGAGGCTTCTTTCAAGGATTCAGAGCAGAAATTAACCCTAAAATTTTGATATTGCGCCAAAAGTAGTATATTTGCACCCCGATTTTAAACACATTTGCAAATGAAAAAGTCTATACATCCCGAAACCTACCGACTTGTAGCTTTCAAGGATATGTCTAACGAAGAGGTATTCATCACACGCAGTTGTGAGGCTACCAAGGAGACAATTGAAATAGACGGCCAGACCTACCCTTTGGTAAAGGTAGAAATCTCCAGCTCATCCCACCCGTTCTACACTGGTAAGATGAAGCTCGTAGACACAGCCGGCCGCGTTGACAAGTTCTACAGCCGTTACAAGAAAAAGTAACAACTGATTTTAAGGTTGAAAAGAGAGACGACAGATATGCCGTCTCTCTTTTTTTTCTAACTTTGACTTGTTATGCAAAAACGGCAGCAAGTCATCGACAATATCCGTAAGATTGCTAAAGAATACAATAATCCTGAGCATTTTGTTGAGGATCCTATTGCCTTTCCCCGTCACTTCTACGATCTATATAAAAACGGAGAGAAAGGGATAACACTCAAGGATGTTGAGATTGCGGCGGTTATAGCGGCTCATCTGGCCTGGGGCAGAAGGAATATGATTGTGCGGGACATCGGCAGGGCGATGGATGAAATGCAGTGGAAGCCCCTCGAGTATGTGATGAGGGGAAAGTACCGCAACGGACCGGAAAGCCTTCACAGAACTGTCAGATGGAGCGAATTCGCGATGATCTGCGCCAACCTGAAGGAGTTCTACACTCATAATGATAGTCTTGAGTGTCTTTCTCCGCAGCAGATGAGAGTGCAGATATTCTCGCAGAAGGAAGACAAGAACTGCGCAAACAAAAAGATTCACATGCTCAGGCGATGGATGGTAAGAAATGACGGAATCGTGGATCTAGGAGTGTGGAAGAGCATCAGTCCAAAGGATCTGATAATACCTCTGGATGTGCACGTGCATCAGACTGCTCTGGCGCTGGGCATAACCGAGAGAAACGGGACAGATATAAAGACCGCGCTAGAGATCACTGAGTTTCTGAAGGAATGTTTCCCGGAAGACCCTTGCCTCGGCGACTTTGCGCTGTTCGCCTACCCTGTCGCCGAGCAAAAGAAGCGAAAGAATGATAAATGAGTAATAAAGATACTAAATACAAGAAGGATAAAAAAGTGGCTAGCATAATTGCGATATGCTTATGTGCTGCGGTGCTAATCATTGGAATTATATCCACTATTTATCAAAGAAAGGCAATCCTTAATGACTCTATAGTAGAGAATGCTATTATCATTAATAAGCACAAAGGTGTTGGCGGAAAGGGTATAACTAATTATACAATTACATTTCAGTTTTTATATGAAGGTAATAGTTATGAGGGAAGAAATGAGGTGGATAAAAATGATTTTGACAGATTAAATATCGGTGATACAATTATGGTATATGTGTTAAAAAACTCTCCTGATAAAGGTTCCGTCTGGACAGAGAACAAGGGTTATTTAGCACTGCCAGAAAACGTGTTAGGAATATAAAAAAAACAATATGAAAAGCAGAATCTCCATTATCCTTGCACTGAGCCTGTTGGCAGTGTTGCCAAATGTGTCCGACGCTCAGGTTAAGTTTTTCTCCAATTTTGAATGCGGAAGGCTGGGAAAAGCAGAACTAACTGATAGTTCCAATATCTACAGGCCTGATCTGGTATATAATATCACCAGTGCGAAGGATCCTGACAATCCGGTGGATACCTTGCTTGAGCCAAGTTCCAGATGGTTCTACTTCCTCATGACCGGAGTCAAGGGAAGAACCATTACCCTTAAGTTCATAGACACCGATCCTTGGGCTCCGATGTACAGCTACGACAACAAGGAATGGATGAGATATGATCCTGAAAGGGAAATGGTTGCGAAGTTCACCGCAAAGAAGGAATACGACAGGGATTCCGTTTGGGTGGCTTACTATGTACCTTACACCAACACCCATCTTGAAGAGATGATGGACGAGTGGCAGTACAGAGACGGGGTAAGGATATATTCAATCGGTAAGAGCTATCAGGGAAGGGATATGAAAATGATGGTGGTCACAAACAACAGCATCTCTGACAAGGGAAAGAAAAGAATTTATATCCACGGAAGAGTACACCCGAGTGAAACTCCTTGTTCCTGGTGCCTTGAGGGCCTGATTGAGGAGCTTCTGTCTTCCACCCCTTACGCCAGGAGCCTCAGGGACAACGCAGTGTTCTATATCCTTCCTTTCAATAATCCTGACGGAGTGGCTCTGGGACATTCCAGATGCGACGCTATCGGAGTGAACATGGAAATCAACTATGACCGCCCTGATTCACTTACCAGGCCGGAAGTCAAGAATATCAAGAACTTCATAAACACAACCACATACGGAGGCAATTATCTCGACCTCTTCCTGAATTTCCACTCGCAGATCGCCCCTCACATGACCTACTGGGTTCATACAGAAGACAGCACATCGCCTCTCTACTTCAAGAAAGAGCAGGTTCTGACTTCCCTTACCATTTCAGACAACCCTCTGTTTGCCAGCGACATGCTCAGCTATTCCAAAATGGCTCCGCGATATATCGAAGGCTATTTCTGGAACAATGCCGCAGAGCATACCCTTGCCCTTACCCACGAGACCCCTTACAGCTATTATAATCGAGACAAAAACGGGGTGCGTGTAACCCTTGAAAACCTCAAGTGGATGGGAAAGAAGACCCTTTGGGCCATTTCAGATTATCTGGGAATAGCCAATGCCGGAAGGATCGTGGTTGAGCCTCATAAGGCATCACATTGCGCTAAGATGGAAGACTTCGACCACGTTTACACAGGTGACCATTACTTCATCGCCGAAAAAGACAAGGCTACCGTTTCATACAAACACAAGAACCTCCCTGCAGGTACATATAAACTATACCGCTGGATCGTAGGAGACAAGGCCCTTGTCAACGCAGAAGGCGAAAACTGCTGGGAAATCCTGTCAACTTACACACAGGAGGGCGAAGGTACAATGAATATAACCCTCCAGCTCAATGAAGGCCAGAAAGCCGGAGCTTTGCTTCTTGAGAAAACTGAAGACTGATGAAAAAGCCAGGACTGTTTCTATCCCTGCTGCCGGTTGCGCTGCTTGTCGGGATTATAATCTTGGGTTCCACCCTGTTTGGAGGAGACCTCACCTCCGGGCCGGCACAGACCGCGCTTGTGTTTGCGGCAGCAGTGGGATCCTTGATTGCAATGTTTTATCTGAAAGTCCCTTGGGACAGGATTGAGCACTGCATGACAAAGAACCTGAAAAGTGCAGGAGCCGCGATATTCATACTTTTGATGATTGGAGCCCTGACGGCTTCCTGGGTCCAGAGCGGAGTAGTTCCATCATTGGTTTATTATGGCCTTTCTCTGATACATCCATCAATATTCCTGATAGTTATCTTTGTGTTCACCGCATTGATATCCTTGCTGATAGGAAGTTCATGGACAACCATCGGAACCATCGGTGTGGCTATGATGAGTGCAGGCAGCATACTCGGACTCCATCCAGGATGGCTGGCCGGATGCATTATCTCCGGGGCCTATTTCGGAGACAAGATATCTCCCCTTTCTGATACTACCAACCTTGCAGCCAGCATATCCGGTGTCAAGCTTTATGACCACGTCAAATACATGCTTATCACCAATGTGCCGTCGGTATTGATTTGTGGAGTCGTTTTCGCGATTGTCGGAGCTTCAGCAGCCAAGAACGTGAACCTGGATGTGCACACCCAGATGGCTGATATCGCCTCGACATACAATGTTTCCCCTTGGCTTCTGCTGATACCGGCATTTACCATATTCCTGATGGTAAAGAAGATATCGCCGATATTGACACTTCTGCTGAGCGCCTTGTTCGCATCGCTGATTGCCTGCGTAGTTCAACCACATATCATTTCCCAAATCAGTCCTTATGGAGAAATGAGCTGGCAGACTTTCTTCTACGCACCGATAAAGCTGATGAGTTCCCATGTGGACATTTCCGCCCCGAACGAGATGCTTACAAAGCTTGCATCCACAAACGGAATTGCCGGAATGCTCAATACCGTATGGCTGATAATAAGCGTGACCATCTTCGGAGGAATGCTGGAAGCCGGCGGATTCATCCAGACAATCACTGAAAAACTGGAGAGGCTGATGCGCAACACGGTTTCCCTGGTAACCACCACAATGGCAACCTGCCTGTTCTGCAATGTTGCTCTGAGTGAACAGTATATGGCGATTATAGTTCCGGGAAACATGCTCAGGAAACTGTATGAAGACAAGGGCTATGAAGGAAGGCTGCTCAGCCGTTCAATAGAAGACTCGGCGACCGTAACCTCGGTTCTGATTCCGTGGAACACCTGCGGAGCGATGCAGGCCGGAGTGCTGGAAGTGCCTACCCTGGCATATGCCCCTTATTGCCTGTTCAACTATATATCCCCGCTGTTTTCTATATTTGTAGCCGCTATCGGATATAAAGTATTCCGCTGGGGAAAAAGAATTAGATAAATCAAATAACGCATTATATGAAAATCGCAAAAGACAAAGTAGTTAGCCTGAGCTATGTTCTCAAGGTACAAGGACGTGAAATAGAGAAAGTTATGGCAGAGGAGCCTCTAACCTTCATCTTTGGAAGCGGAATGCTGCTGCCAAAGTTTGAGGCAAATGTCCTGGAGAAGGAAGTTGGAGACCCGTTCGAATTCGAGCTTGAAGCCGACGACGCATACGGACAGGTGAATCCTCAGATGATCGTGGACCTTCCTCTGAGCATGTTCGAGATTGACGGCAAAGTGGACTATGAGGTTATTAAGGCCGGCAACATCCTTCCTATGCAGGATAGGCAGGGTCACCGCATGAACGGTATAGTAAAGGAAGTCAAGGCAATAGAGAACAAGGTCACTATGGACTTCAACCACCCTCTGGCAGGAGAGAAACTCCATTTCACAGGCAAGGTTGAGGCTGTTAGGGATGCTACCCAGAAGGAACTCGACGAAGGCCTTTACGGAGAAAAGGTTCAGCACAATTGCTCAGACGAGAACTGCTCCAGCTGTGGCGGAGGATGCTCCCACTGCCACTAAACCTTACGGGCCACGTTGATGCCGTCCAGGGCGGAAGATACTATTCCTCCTGAATAGCCGGCACCTTCTCCGCAAGGATAGAGTCTAGGAAGGCTTATATGCTGAAGGCTATCGTTATCCCTAGGAATCCTGACAGGAGAAGATGTTCTGCTTTCAGTAGCCAGAAGAAGAGATTGAGAGGTGTAATAGCCTCTCATTTTTTTATCGAACAGAGGGAAGGCTCTCCTTAATCTCTGATATACGGCCTCCGGAAGGACTTCGCTGAGTTTGGCTGAATAGGCCCCTATTTTATAAGAAGTTGCAGGGAGGTCAGCAGACAGTTTGTCCCGACAGAAATCATCCATTCTCTGGGCCGGAGCCTTCAGGCAGCCGCCATTGTGAAGGAAAATACCCTTTTCCACACTCTCCTGGAATTTGAGGAGTTTCAGGGGTCCCCATTCTTCAAATTCCGTTATGTCTTCCGGTTCGATGCTTGTTACGATTCCGGCATTTGCCCACGGGGAATTTCTCTCGGAATTACTCATTCCATTAAGAAGCACCTCTCCCGGAGAAGTAGAAGAAGGCAGAAGAATGCCGCCAGGGCACATGCAGAATGAGAAGACCCCCCTTCCTTCTACCTGACCCACAAGTGAATACTCAGCAGAGGGAAGGCTTTTGACATATTTCCCGTGATATTGGATATCGTTTATAAGACTCTGCGGATGCTCCGCCCTGACGCCAAGAGCAAAACCCTTTGCCTGAAGATCCCATCCCTTATCGTAGAATAGACTGTAGATATCCTTTGCAGAATGGCCGGTAGCAAGAATGACGCTGCGTGAGCGGAAAGAATTTTCCCTCATTCCCTCATCCTGTCTCTGAGAGCACATCACTTCCCACATATCTTTCTCATTAGCAGGAGGAACAAGATCAGTCACACGCGTATTGAAATGAACTTCTCCACCATGTGAGATGATGCAATTGCGGATATTCTCCATAATCTGGGGGAGACGGTTACTACCGATGTGAGGATGGGCATCTACCAATATTGAAGGGTCCGCTCCAAATTCAACCAAAGGATAAAGAACCTCCCTGATATCTCCTTTCTTGGTGGACCGGGTAAAAAGCTTGCCATCTGAAAAACAGCCGGCTCCACCTTCTCCGAAGCAATAATTAGAGTCCGGATCAACAATCTGGTTAAGCATAAGGCGGGCCGTATCCCTCTTGCGGGCATGCACATCTTTCCCCCTTTCAAGAATCACCGGACGCTTTCCCCTCTGCAAAAGCGTAAGGGCGGCAAAAAGACCGGCCGGGCCAGCTCCCACGATGATAACGTCTTCGCCCTTGGAACAATCCAGGTATGGAGCTGTCTTGAAAGCCTGAAAAGGCTTGTCTCCCTTAAGGTATATCTCCACCCTGTATTTGAAGGCAATCTTTCCGCCTCGGGCGTCAATGCTGCGCCTGAGAGTCTGGACATGGACAATCCTGTCTTTAGAAACGCCGCATGCACGAGCAGCTTTTTCAATTATTGAAGAACTGTCCTGTCTCTCGGAAACGGAAAAGGAAATGTCGGTCTCTTTCATCACTAAAGCATTTGTGAAGCCCTCGGAACAGATGGTTTGTCAAGGGTGCAGAATTCTCCTCTGCGATATTTGTAAAGCCCGCTGATAGCGATCATTGCGGCATTATCCGTGGTAAACCGGAATTCCGGAATGAAAGTCTGCCATCCCCGTTTCTTTCCCTCCTCGGCGATTCTCTGCCTGAGACCGGAGTTGGCACTCACGCCACCTCCGATGGCAACCTGACGTATCCCGGTTTGCTTGACGGCCAGAATGAGTTTTTTCATCAGAATATCAATAAGAGCCTTCTGGAAACTGGCACAGATATCAGCCTTGTTCTCTTCTATGAAATTCGGATTCTCCTTGAGCTGGTCGCGGAGAAAATATAGAAGAGAAGTTTTGATACCACTGAAACTATAGTCCAAACCTTGGATATGGGGCAGGTTGAACTTGAATCGGTTACAGTCTCCTTCCTTGGCCAGGCGGTCCACGATCGGTCCGCCGGGATAGCCCAGACCCATCATCTTGGAACACTTGTCAAAGGCTTCTCCCACAGCATCGTCTATTGTCTGCCCCAAGATTTCAAACTCGAAATGACCGCAAACCTTAACTATCTGGGTATGTCCTCCGGAAACCAGCAGGGTCAGGAAAGGGAAGTTAGGAACTATATTCTCCCGACCCTCTTCCTTTACCAGGCAGGAAAGGATATGTCCTTGAAGATGATTTACTTCCACAAGTGGTTTGCCGGTAGCTATGGCAAGTCCCTTGGCATAACTGGTTCCCACAAGAAGGGATCCCAGAAGCCCGGGGCCACGGGTAAACGCAATGGCCGAAACATCATCCATATTAACTCCGGCCTGTTCAAGAGCCTGGTCAACAACCGGCACAATGTTCATCAGGTGAGCCCTGGATGCAAGCTCCGGAACAACTCCGCCCCACTTTTCATGCACCTTCTGGCTGGCAATGACGCTGGATAATAGATATTCGTCTCTCAGGACGGCTGCAGAAGTGTCGTCACAGGAGGATTCGATTCCCAATATTATGTCTGCTTTCTTTCCGTTCATAATTATAATGTGCAAATCTAATCAGTTTTTGCTTAAATTTGTAGGTTAAGACTAATATTCGGCAGGAATCTGATGATCAAAATAGCCAAATACCTGGGGTGGATCCTATTGGTGATCTTTTGCCTCGTGATGCTGGCGTACCTTACGCTCCAGATTCCTTATGTCCAGACCAGACTGGCTCACAGCGTGGTTAAGTCCCTTACAAAGAATATTGATGCTGAGGTAAATATCGGCGATGTGAATATCCGTTTTTTCAACAAAGTCGTGGTAAAGGATTTCTCCATCGTCTCAAAAGACACGCTCTTGAGTGCGGGTGAAGTTGAGGCCGGTATCTCCCTCCGGGGCCTTCTGAACAAGAACCGCACTGTAAATTCCATAAAGATAAAAGACGGAGTGTTCAATCTGATCTATGAAACGGACTCTACATTGAACATAGACCGCATCTTCCCCGCTCCGGATAAGAAAGAAGACAAGGAGAAGAGTACCCTGGACTTGACACTGAGTAAGTTAGCGGTAAATAACTTCCGTTTCAACCTCATAAATCCGTTCATACACCTGCCGATAGCAGAGGGACAGATGGATTTCAACAATCTGAAAGTGGACAATATAAATCTGTCTGCTTCTGACATCAGATATTGCCCGGATTATGTTTCGGCAAAGATCGAGAATGTTGACGCGAAGGAAAGCAGCGGCTTCATCCTTAACCGGTTGAAAGGAGATTTCATACTCAACAGCGAAGGCGCAACCCTGCACAATCCTGATGTACTGGCAGACGGAAGCCACTTCAAGGCAGACTATCTCTCCTTCGGTTTCAAATCAGCCAAGGACTTCAAGGATTTTATCCGCAAGGTAAGAATCAGTTCTAGGCTGAGAAACAGCACTTTAGCTATGAAGACCATAGGAAGGTTCGCTCCTGACTTCATGACTTCGGACCTGGAACTTATGATCAGCGGCGAGGTTGATGGAACCGTAAGCAACCTCTACTCAAAGAATATTTCTGCCACAACCAAAGGCGGGCAGACTTCAGTATCCATGTCTGACGTAAGGCTCAAAGGCTTGACAGATACGTTCCACACTTTGATCGAGGGCAAAATCAACAACCTAACCACGACAGGCAAGGACCTCTCTCACGTAATAGCCGGTCTGAGCGGTGGAACAAGGGTTGACTTCCTTGAGCAGATGCCGCCTATGCAGGTCTGGAGATATACCGGTAAGGTAGGAGGCACAATCGGTCACATTACCACAGACGGAGTACTTACTTCAGGCGGCACAAGCGTAGCGGTCAACGCTGCCGTTAATGCCGCAAGGGACAAGACTGCACCACTTGTCTCAACAAGGGTTAACGCCAATGACGTCAACCTCTATACCCTGACAGGCAGCAAGATGCTCGGTCTTTTCAGCGGAAGGGGAAGCGTCAGGGTCCTGAGCGGAACCGCAACGGAAGGAATGGCAGTAATCATAGACAGCCTCAATGTCCGCAAACTCGGAATCAACGGATATAACCTTACCGGCATTATAGGCAAAGGAGTATACCAGGATGAAATCTTCGATGGAAAAGTCATCTGCCACGACCCTGCCCTCGACCTTATGTTCCAGGGAAACATAGGAACCTCATCTGCACCGGGCAATATCTATAACTTCTACGCAAACATCCCTTACGCGGATCTTTACGCTCTGAATCTGGACAAGAGAGATTCTACCGCGATCATTTCAGCCTTCATAAGCGCAGACCTGCAGAAATTTGAAGGCAACGACATCTTCGGTTACCTCAAGATGGACGATGTTGTCTACAATAACTCCCACGGAAAATGGAGAATCGGTGACCTGGACGCCACATCACTCTTCGAGGACGGCAAATATGTCATCAACCTTGTATCCGACTTTGCAAAGGCAAGATATGAGGGATCAAAGATGATAGACAGTTTCTTCGGACAGTTTGAAAACCAGGTGCTTCGCCGCCATTTCAGCAACCTTGTGCCGCAATCCGCCCAAAAGGAAATCCAGAAGTTCTACGGCGAGGATTACAGCCTCACGCTTCAGACTCTCAACACTCAGGGAATCTGTGCATTCCTTAGCCCGGGACTCTACATCCAGCAGGGAACCTCCCTGAGAGTAAGGGTTAACAATGATGACCATTACCGTGTACTTTTGAACAGCGGTCGACTGGCTCACGGAAGCAATTATCTGAAGAACGTCCGCCTTACGGTTCTGGACAGGGATTCAAGCATTGCCGCTTCCATCTTCTCGAGAGATATTTCGGTAGCCGGATTTTTTGTAGACAGCACCCGTCTGATTGCCAATGCCGCAGACAACAGGGTTAAATTCTCACTTAAATTCCGAAACGACAGCACTGGATTGAACAACACCAATCTCAACGCGATGGTGTCATTCCTGAAAGATACCACGGTCGAAGCAGGAGGTGGGTTCCGACAGGTTAATTCCCCTATCTGGATAAATGTAAGTCCTTCAGACATAACCCTCAAGGGACAGAAATGGAATATCCGCGAATCAGAAATGATATACTCTGATTCACTGATAACCCTGGACGGAATGAAGATTTACAACGGCAACCAGATGCTGACTGCAGGCGGTAGCTTATCCGAGCACTATCCTGACTCTCTGGGTATCAGGATGGAGCAATTCGACATTTCTATCCTTGACCAGTTCCTAGACAAGAAGATGAATATTGCGGGCCTCCTTTCCGGCCGTGCCATAGTGTCGCTGAACCAGAGGGGAAAGTTCTTCGGATCCTTCACCGGAGATTCGATGTATGTGAACAACTCCCCTGTAGGCACACTTCACCTCGACGGGAACTGGAACAGCGAAGAAAAGCATTATGACCTGAGCATCAATACTGTACAGGATGGCAAAAAGAAACTTGACGTAGAAGGATACTTCCGTCCGGAAGGATCTTATGTCAATCTGGTTTCAAAACTGGATGACCTCTCGCTTACGTATTTTGAACCGCTGCTCAGCGATGTCGTTTCCCATACCTCCGGTACCCTTTCTGGAAACGTGAGGATGGAGGGTCCGATAGATGACATTTCCATAAGCAGTGAGCAATGCCGTTTCAATAAATTCGGATTTACCGTTGATTATCTGAATGTTCCATATATCCTGGATGGAAAATTCGACATAAATGACAAGGGAGTTGTGATCCACAACAACCTGCTGCAAGACCTGAACGGCGGAACCGGAAGGGTTAACGGCGGAGTAACCTGGAACAAATTCGACGATATAGGAATTGATGTCCGAATATCAATGAACAACATGCAGGGCCTCAACACCACGGAAAAGCATAACGAAGACTTCTACGGAACCGTATTCGCTACCGGTAACGTAGGCATCAAGGGAGACCTCAGTAAACTTGTCATGGACATTACCGCCCGAACGGAGCGCAAGACTTTCTTCCATATTCCGATGAGCGGAGCCTCCAGCGCAGGCAACTCCAACATCCTTACCTTCCGCCAGGAAGAGATTCCTGTGGAAATCGACCCTTATGACACCCTCTACTTCTCCAAGCCTATTGTTACCTCGGAACCTATGGAAATTGCCGTTAATCTCAACGTTACGGCAACTCCTGACGCAAACCTCTGGTTGGAGATAGACAAATCTACGGGAGACATAATGAAAGCTACAGGAAACGGGCGTATAGGTGTCACGGTGAACCCTACCAAGGATATATTCCGTATGAGCGGCAACTACACTATCGAGCACGGCAGCTATCATTTCGTCCTTATGGGCCTTGCCTCCAGGGACTTCACGGTTCAACCAGGCAGCAACGTGGCCTTCAACGGAAAGATTGGAAGGACCGCCCTTGACATAACCGCACTTTATTCCACAAAAGCCGCCATCAACCGCCTGATTTCGGATACCACATCGGTGAACACCTCCAGGCTTGTAAATGCAAGTCTCAAGGTATCAGGTATCCTGGATAATCCACAGATCAAATTCGGCATAGACATCCCGGATCTCGACCCTAATACAAAGGTCAAGGTTGAGAGTGCACTGAACTCGGAGGACAAGCTTCAGAAACAGTTCGCTTCCCTCCTGGCATTCGGAAACTTCACTCCTGAAACCGAATCCGGAATCTCCTCAAGCAACAACGCGATTTACTCTAACGCAACTAGTGTACTTGTGGGCCAGCTCAATAACCTTTTCATGCAGCTTGACATTCCTCTTGACCTGGGATTCAACTATCAGCAGGGAGACAGAAGCGCATCGGATGCATTTGAGGTCGCGGTTTCGACCCAGCTTTTCAACAACCGTGTGATAATAAACGGAAGTATGGGTAACGATCCTTACTCTTCTTCCACCGGAAGGGACGTCAAGGGCAACATAGACATCGAGGTGAAGATGGACCGCCAGGGAAAGATCCGAATGACCTTCTTCTCACACGCTACGGACGCTTATTCCAACTATCTGGACATGAGCCAGAGAACAGGTATCGGTATTGCATACCAGCACGAATTCAACCGTTTCAGAGACCTGTTCCGCAAGAAGAGTGCTCAGCAGAAGGAATATGAGCGAATGCTGAAGATCAAGGAAAGGGAAGAAAGGAAGGCGGAAAGGGAAGAAAAGCGCCAGGCAAGAAAGAAGGAAAGGGAAGCTAGTAGATAACCGTGACTATCTGCCCTATCTGCTCAGCGACATAAGGTCTTTCGACTCTTAGATAATTACCGGTATATCCACCCATCAGTCCGCCTTTTACCCTGCCCTCGAAGAGAACTTCCTGACGGGTTCCCTTGAACCGAAGCCTGTATTCTGCATTCAGAGCGTCGGAAAGTTCCTCCAGAAGCTTAACCCTTTCAGTCTTGACACTCTCCGGCAGATGGCCATCCATCTTGTCAGCAAGAGTACCTTTCCTTCTGGAATAAGGGAAGATATGAAGGAAAGCAGGCCGTATCTCCTTCAGGAAACCGAGCTCACTTTCAAACTCTCCCTCCGTTTCACCAGGGAAACCGGCGATGACATCTATACCGAAGAATACATCCCCCATCTTCTTGCGTATGTATTCAATCTTGGAGGCAAACAAAGCCGTGTCATAACGTCTGTGCATCCTTTTCAGGACGGAATCGCATCCGCTCTGGAGCGGAATATGGAAATGAGGCTGGAATTTTGTACCGGATGCTATCCAGTCTATCATTTCATCCGTCAGAAGATTGGGCTCGATAGAGGAAATCCTGTACCTGGCTATCCCGTCAACTTTATCAAGAGCACAAAGCACAGGCAGTAGTCCGCCATCATAGTCGCCGATATTGACACCTGTAAGAACGATTTCCTTAACACCTTTCTGGGCAATCTCAGTAGCCTGCCTTATCAGGGTCTCAACCGGAACGCTTCGGCTTCGACCCCTGGCATAAGGGATTGCGCAATATGTGCAGAAATAGTTGCACCCGTCCTGGACCTTGAGGAAAGACCTTGTCCTTTCTCCATAAGATATGGCAGGGAAAATGTGCTCGGCAGACGATATTCCGCATGGGGAACCTTCCAGAAGCTCTGCACAGCGAGCATACACGCTACCCTTCCTGTCCTGCTCAAGCACAAATGACACTCCTTCTATCGCCTCGATTTCCTCTTTCTTGAGTGTTGCATAACAACCTGTTACCGCTATTATGGCATCAGGATTGACCTTATGCAGTCGTCTGATGATATTCCTGCATTTCTTGTCTGAATGCTCGGTAACGGTGCAGGTATTGACCACATAAACATCCACTCCGGAACTGAGAGGTGAAACCTCCGCAAATCCGTTGCGCACAAACTGTTGGGCAATCGCGGAGCTTTCCGCAAAATTCAGTTTGCATCCCAATGTGGCTACCGCTACCTTTCTTGTCATATTACAATTCGAATGTAACGCTGGAGGCGTAGAGCTTGCCTCCCAGTGGTGGGTTAATCTTGTCTATAGTCAGTTTGATCTTGCTGAGAGTCGGGAAAGATTCCCTGATATGGCGGACTATCCTCTGTGCTACATTTTCAAGCAAATGGGAAGGGATATCCATCTCTTCCCTGACTATATCATACAGAGACTGATAGTTTACGGCATCTTCAATGTCATCGGAGGCGGCGGCAGCGGAGAAATCGCCTTCCACGCTGAGATTCACAACAAAACGGTTGCCGATAATCCTCTCTTCCTCAAAACATCCATGGCGGGAGAAAAACTCCATATCCTTTAGTTCTATCCTATTCATATTCAGCCAAGTATTATAAACACGCAAGGTCTCTTGCCAATTTTGATTCCGGTCTTTTTCCACTGTCCTACACTCATTGTCCTTATGAATTCCGCAGGAAGGGAAATATCCGCCGCAACGGTCAGCATCGTTGAAGGAGAACAGACTTCCATGATAGAAGCCAGCAAAGAGTCATTCCTGTAAGGAGTCTCGATGAATATCTGGCTCTGGTTCATCTTCCTGGAATGAGCTTCATAAAACCTCAATTTGATCTTCCTGGCATCTTCCTTTACCGGCAGATAGCCGTTGAAGGCGAAGTTCTGACCCTGAAGGCCGCTTGCCATAAGAGCCATCATCAGCGACGAAGGTCCTACCAGTGGAACAACCTGTATCCCAGCGTTGTGAGCTGCTGCAACAAGCACATTCCCGGGATCTGCCACGGCAGGAAGCCCTGCCTCAGATATAAGCCCGACATCATTCCCGTCAAGCAGCAAAGACACATAACCAGCCCCCACGGAAGGATCAGTATGTTCATTCAGTTCATAGAAATTCAGACCTTCTATCTTCCCCTTCATCCCGCATCTGGACAGAAACCTGCGGGCTGTGGTTATCTCCTCCACTACAAAATGCTTAATGGATTCTATAATGTATATGTTCCTAGGCGGTACACTGTCCGCCACAGCCCCCTCTCCCAGCGGAGATGGGATCAGATACAACTTTCCGTTTGCCATAAGGCAAAGATAATAATTCTCCACCGATAGATTTTATTTCATAAATTTGAGGTATGCATAACACGATTACATTTCTGGGAACCGGAACATCAACCGGAGTTCCGATGATAGGATGCCATTGCTCGGTTTGTTCAAGCAATGACCCGAGGGACAAGCGCCTGAGGACTTCCGCCTTTGTAGAGTACGAAGGGCTTAAGTTGCTGATAGACTGCGGACCGGATTTCAGGACACAGGCACTCACATACGGAATAGAAAACCTGGACGCAATTCTCCTCACCCATCAGCATAAAGACCATACAGGCGGCCTGGACGATGTCAGGGCCCTCAACTACATACTCCGGAAGCCTACTTCCATCTACTGCGAGGAAAGGGTGCTTGAAGGTCTTAAAAAGGAGTATTCCTATGCCTTTGCGGAACATCCCTATCCCGGTTCGCCGAAGTTTGACATTCATTTAATCACAGATGCTCCGTTCAACATCAGTGGGAAAGAGATCATCCCGGTCCGGGCAATGCATTACAAGCTCCCTATTCTTGGATTCCGATTGGGAGGGCTATGCTATCTGACAGATGCCAACAATATCGCCGAGGCAGAATATGAAAAGCTTAAAGGCTTGGATATCATGGTGCTGAGCGCTATCAAAAGAGGCCCGCACATCTCTCATTTCTCTTTGGGAGAGGCCATAGCCGTAGCCAAAAGGATAGGAGCAAAAAAAACTTTCATCACCCATCTTTCCCATCAGATGGCTGAAGACGAAAACAACATCAAAGGCACCCATGCGGATCTTTCCGCAGAGATGCCTTCAGGTATATTCATAGCCTATGACGGCTTGAAGGTCAGCTTCTAGAGATTGTCGAAGGAAAATGGGATCAGGTCGTTGATGGAAGAAATGACCTCAATCTTTTCAGCCGCTCCCAAAATCACTTTGATAGGTTTGCCTCCTCTTTTCTGGGCATCCAGCATGACCTGGATACAGGCTCCGCATGGCCTGGTCGGAGTGGCGGTCAGCTTCCTGCCCTTTCTGGCTGCGATCGCCATAGCCTCCACGGCAACACCCGGAAACTTGGAGAAGGCATAGAAAAGAACAGACCTTTCTGCGCACAAACCAGACGGGAATGCTGCGCTTTCCTGGTTTGAAGCCTTGAGAATCTGACCATTAGCCATTCTTATCGCTGCCCCTACCCTGAATTTGGAAAAGGGAGAATAGGAAAGGTCAGTGGCGGAAATGGCTTCTTTTACAAGAAGAGCATCCTCATCGCTGAGATTGTCAATGCTCTTGAATTCCTGATATTCTATAACTATTTTCTTCTTCATAGGGAACTCATTTATGCAAATTTAATAAATTTGTGAAACTGGAAAAACTTATTGCAAATACTATGGCAAAGAAATCTCAATGGAAGAAATGGATCCTGCTCCTTCTGGTCATCCTTGCGGTTCCCGCATGCATAGGACTCTACAGGTTCCTTCAGCAGAACAAGAAGAACATAGCCCATAAAACCGTGCTATATGTCAGGGAGGGTACGGATTTCAATACCCTTATGGACTCTTTGGAAAGACATCTCATTGATATCAAATCCTTTGTAAAGGTAGCAAACCGCGAACAGCTTCCTTCCCACATCCATCCTGGCCGCTATGTACTGGATTCACTTGCCTCAAACATACAGGTTGTAAGGAATATCAAATACGGATACCAGTCTCCTCTGATGGTTCCGATTTCAGGAAGGATCCGCCACGCTAAGAACCTGGCCGCAAGGCTCGGCAAGAGGCTTATGGCAGACTCCTCACAATTTATGGAGGTGTTCACCGATAACGATTACCTCCAGACCCTGGGAGTGGATACCGCCAACGTCCTGAGCCTTGTCATTCCGGAGAGTTACGAGTTCTACTGGACCGTAACCCCTAAGGATTTCATCGAGAGGATGAAAAAGGAATATGACAAATTCTGGACTGAGGAGCGGAAACAAAAGGCCAGGAAACTCGGACTGAGCCAGAAAGATGTTTCCATCCTTGCTTCCATAGTATATGGTGAAAGTAACCATGTTCCTGAGTATCCGAAAATTGCAAGCGTTTACCATAACCGCCTCAAGAAAGGCTGGAAACTTGGAGCTGACCCTACTGTAATCTATGCCACGGGCGATTTTACAATAACAAGGGTACTCAAGAAGCATCTGGAGACAGACTCTCCATACAATACCTACAAGGTTTACGGTCTGCCTCCGGGACCGATAATGGCCCCTACCAAGGATTGCCTGGATGGTGTACTGAACGAGGAGAATACAGACTATATGTTCTTCTGCGCCAGCCCTAAGTTCAACGGCACACACCGCTTTGCAAGGAACGAGAGAGAGCATTTTGCCAACGCCAGGGCATACCGTCAGGGCTTGGATTCCCTGAACCGCGCCAAAGCCGCCCGTGCTGCCGCAGAAGCTGCAACAAAGTAACAAGGCGCTTTAGCGCCCGGCCGGAGGCCGTTATCCCCCTTGAGGGGGTGAGAATACGCGAAGATACAACTTCAAAAAAAAGTTGTATCTTTGCGGTGGGGTAAGTCATATACGACCAGCTCCCTCAAAACTCCCCCAGGATCGGAAGGTAGCAAGGGTATGAGGTTGTAGCGGTGCGATATATGTAGCTTGCCCCTTTTTCGTAGACTGTATTCAATTCAAGATATGAAGATAATCGTCGGGCTCAGCGGAGGCGTGGATTCCAGCGTTGCGGCATATCTGCTCAAGCAGCAGGGATATGACGTTGAGGCTATGTTCATGCAGAACTGGCACGACATTACCGGCACCCTTCACGGGGAATGCGAGTGGGAGGAGGAAAAGCTTGTGGCCGAGATGGTTGCAAAGAAGATCGGAATCCCTTTCCATTTCGTAGATCTCAGCGATGACTACCGCAAGCAGGTGGTTGATTATATGTTCTCAGAGTATGCGGCGGGAAGGACTCCCAATCCGGATGTTTTGTGCAACAGCAAGATAAAGTTCGACTCCTTCTTGAAGAAAGTGGAAGAGCTCGGGGGAGACTTCGTGGCTACTGGGCATTACTGCAAGAAGGAAACCGTAAACATAGGTGGAAAGGAAATCTACCGTATCCTTGCAGGAGACGATCCCAACAAGGACCAGAGTTACTTCCTCTGTCAGCTTAGTCAGCAGCAGCTATCCAAAGCTCTCTTCCCAATCGGACATCTTGCCAAGCCACAGGTAAGGGAGATTGCCCGCCAGGCCGGTCTCCCGTCAGCCGAGAAAAAGGATTCCCAGGGAATCTGCTTTGTCGGCAAGGTAGACCTTCCTGTATTCCTACAGCAATACCTGAAGCAGAAGGAAGGCAATGTGGTGGAAATATTCAGGAATGATTACCCCAGGATACTGGAACGTGAATTTAAAGATGACTTCACCCCTATCCGCTATACCCCGGAGGACGGCAAGGTCATAGGAAAGCATATCGGAGTCCAGTATTACACCATCGGCCAGAGACACGGACTGAATATAGGCGGCCACCAAGGCAGCATATTCATAATAGCGACAGATATTTCCACAAACACCATTTACGTGGGAGAGGGCAAAGACCATCCGGGCCTTTTCCGCAAAGGACTGGGAATCAATCCAGAAGAAGTACACTGGATCCGGGAGGATATGAAGATGCAGCCTGGCGAAGAGCGAAGATATCTGGTCAGGATCCGCTACCGCCAGCCGCTTCAGAAGGCAACCCTCAAGATGAAAGATAACGGAATGTACATACTCTTTGACGAACCTCAGAGAGGAATTACTCCTGGACAGTTTGCGGCCTGGTATTCAGAAGACGGAGAGATGCTCGGTAGCGGACCTATCAAAGAATAGATTATGAAAAAGACATTGATGCTTGTTGTCGCTCTGATGCTTTCAACGGCACTCGGAGCCCAGGATTACAAATCGGAAGAAATAGAGTTTACCAATGGCGAGGCTACCCTTTCAGGGACATTGCTTACTCCTTCAGATAACACTAAAGCACCTGTCGTATTGATGGTTACGGGAAGCGGGCTTCAGAACAGGGATGAAGAACTGCTCGGACATAAACCGTTTAAGGTTATCGCCGAGTATCTGGCTGAAAAAGGAATAGCATCTTTGAGATATGATGACAGAGGCTTCGCCAAATCAACAGGAAGCATAGACGGAGCCACGACAGAAACTTTCAAAAAGGATGCGGAAGCAGGTGTTGAATATCTTAAATCCACCGGCAGATTCTCTAAAGTAGGAGTTCTGGGGCACAGCGAAGGCGGAACCATAGCGTTTCTGATTGCATCAGAAGACAAGGCTGATTTCATTGTAAGCCTGGCAGGAGGAGCAACCCAGGGCAAGGAAGCCGTTCTTACCCAGAACTATAACGCCCTTAAAGCCCAAGGCATTCCTTCGGAACAGATTGGACAAGTGGTAGATGCTGTGGAAGAGGTCTTTGACAAGCTGATCGCCAGCCCTGAGGACGAACCTGTGTCCGTTTCGCTCCAGAGAATCGCTTCCGAGAGCCAGAGTCCGGAGATTGCCCAGACCCTCGCCCTCCAGCTGGGAAATGATTCAAACGGCAAATGGTACAAGTATTTCCTGACTCTGGACCCATCTGATGCCATAAGCAAGATTGCCTGCCCGGTGATGGCAATTAACGGAACCAAGGACTTCCAGGTGGACTGCCAGGAGAATCTTGGCAACATCAGAAAGAGACTTCCCGAGTCGCCGAAGAACCTGATAAAGAGCTACGAGGGCCTTAATCACCTTTTCCAGAACTGCAATACGGGATATCCTACGGAATACGCCACTATAAAAGAAGATATCGCCGAGCAGGTACTCAGCGATATCTCTAACTGGATTAAAAATCTACAGTAATTGTTACTCCAGATTATCTGGAGATTCAAGGCTTCCGAGGGCGATTCCAACTTCCTCATCGGTAAGGTTATCGTAACGGATATAGTAGTCCAGACCGTATAGGTTGCGTACAATCAGGCCTTTGAGATAGTTCTTCAGATGGTCTCCGGATTTCCTGAGATCTTCTTCAGTAAACTCGCTCCCCTTTTCTTTAGCGTATGAGAGGAACTCTTTAAG
>CADAOA010000026.1 GCA_902789435.1 uncultured Bacteroidia bacterium
TATCGCAACGGAAGTCATCATGTTCTTCTGGCTTTCTTTCAAGTTCTTGCAGCTGAGGCTCTTCTGGATCATGCTCTGGTCCAGACCGGTCATGGCGACCGGAACAACCAGTCCGCTGATGAATCTCTTCAGCCAATGGGTTCCGTGGCTCCAGTCGGTGTCAAATATGTCTGAGTGCGGGTCTGAGTGAACGTTTGAGAGCATATCGCCGAAGCCCCATCCCAGTTCCTTGCAGATGAATACCAGTGAAAGGACCACCGCCACTATCATAAAGGTTGTCTGGAAGGTATCTGTCCAGATGATTGTCTTCACGCCGCCCTTGAGGGTGTAGAGTATCGCGATCAGGACGAATATCGCCGCGGCTACCCAGAACGGCATTATATGGCTGCCGTCAGGGCGGATGAGCACGAAGTTATACAGGACGAATACTACCAGGAACGTTCTTACGGTTGCTCCCAGGAACCTGGAAATGATGAAAAACGAGGCTCCGGTCTTGTAGCTGCAGATTCCGAACCTCTTCTCCAGGTATGAATAGATGGATGTCAGGTTCATCTTGAAGTAAAGCGGCAGCAGAACCAGCGCTATTATCAGATATCCGCCGATAAATCCGAGAAGCATCGGAAGATACCAGAATCTCTCGTTGTACACGTTTCCCGGAACGCTCATGAAGCTCACGCCGCTCAGCGACGCCCCTATCATACCGTAAGCCACCACAAACCAGTTGGATTTGCGGTTACCGGTAAAATATGAGCTGTTGTCTGCCTTGCGGCTTGTCAGATACGCGATAAAGAACAGGATCGCGGTATATACCAGGAACGTTACAAGCAGTATTGTAGAATTCATCTTGTTAGATATTAAATGGTTGTCTGTTTTCTATGCTCTTTGCAAGCGTAAGCTCGTCGGTGTACTCGAGGTCGTCCCCGAAGGCCACTCCCCTTGCAATGGCGGTAATTTTTATGTCGTATTTCTTCAGCCTGTTGTAGATGAAGTAGGACGTGGTCTCCCCTTCCATACTCGTGGAAAGCGCCAGCACCACCTCCTTGACCTCTCCCCCTTCTATCCTTTTTTCAAGTTCAGCGATGGGAAGGTCGCTAGGGCCCACTCCGTCCATCGGGCTGATTATACCTCCCAATACGTGGTACAATCCGTTGTAGGTCTGCGTGTTCTCGATGCTGAGGACATCGCGGATGCTCTCAACGACGCAAATTATTCCGCGATTGCGCCTGCGGTCCGAGCAAATCGGGCAGACAGGACTGTCCGATATCATGTTGCACTCTGAGCAGTGCTGCACGTTACGGGACAGGTTCACAAGCGAGGAGGCGAACAGCTCGACATTCTCCTTAGGCTGCTTCAGTATGAAAAGCGCCATTCTAAGCGCGCTCTTCTTCCCTATTCCGGGAAGCGTGGAAAACTGGTCCACGGCTTTCTGCAGCAGTTCTGAGGAAAATGCCATAGTCAATTATTTTCCTGCCTTGTAGGCATCCACTCCGTTTCGTACGGAACCGTACTTGAGCAGATACTCCTTGGCCAGTTCATAATCCTTTATTCCGGTCTCGTCCATTATCATACGGGTACCCCTGTCCACCAGCTTGGCGTTGGACAGCTGCATATCCACCATCTTGTTGCCTTTCACGTGGCCGAGCTTTATCATCGCAGAGGTAGATATCATATTGAGTATCAGTTTCTGGGCTGTACCGGACTTCATTCTGGTTGAGCCTGTTACAAATTCAGGACCCACGACAGCCACCATCGGAATGTCCACAACCTCGGCGACCTTGGCTCCCGGATTGCAGGTGATGCAACCTGTCAGAAGGCCCATCTCGCGTGCCTTTGCGCAGGCCCCAACAACGTATGGAGTGCTTCCGCTGGCTGCGATTCCCACTACGGAATCCCATCCTCCGATATTGAACTTCTTCAGGTCTGCCCAACCCATATCGTAGTCGTCCTCGGCGTTCTCCACAGCCTTGCGGATGGCGCCGTCGCCTCCTGCTATAAGGCCTATCACCAGGTCAAACGGAGCTCCGTATGTAGGAGGTATCTCACTGGCATCCAGTATGCCCAGCCTTCCGCTGGTTCCTGCTCCAAGATAGAAGAGCCTTCCGCCCTTCTTCATTCTCTCCACCAGCAGGTCCACGAACTTCTCCACCTGAGGGAGACATTTCTCCACTGCATACGGTACTGTCTTGTCTTCTGAATTCATTCCTCGGAGAAGCTCTCCGGTCGACATCTTGTCCAGGTCTGAATAATTGGAGGCCTGCTCAGTTACTTTCTTTACACTCATAAACTATTCTCCGAGATATTTCTTCTTGTGATAATCGATAAGTCCCTCGATCGGGCTCTTGAGCACATTGCCCACCTTCACTCCGCACTCGGCAGCAACTTCCTCCAGCTCCCTGCGGAAAATGTATCCGATAGATCCCACTACATTCATCGGATATTCGTGATAGTTATATCCGTAAACATTCCTGGTGATGAAATCCTTGAAACCGGACTTGAGCAGGCTCTGCATATATTCTGTTTCGCGATACTCCTCGATAAAATATGAGAACTGAGCCAGGAACCTGTTAGGAGAAGGCTGCTTGTAAACCCTGTCCACAATCTTCAGATAGTCCAGGTCATACTTCTCGATGAATGCCTTCTCTATATCCTTAGGGAACAGTCCCTTGATAAAGTCTGAGAGCAGCCTCTTTCCAAAGTATCCGCCACTGGCCTCGTCGCCGAGGATAAATCCTCCGGCATTCACGTGCTCGGCCATCTTCACTCCGTCAAAGAAGCAGGAATTGGCACCTGTTCCAATGATGCAGGCAATGCCCTTTCCGTCTCCGCAAAGAGCCCTTGCAGCTGCCAGCATGTCTGATGCCGCATAGCACTTCACTCCAGGGAACACTTCCTGGAAAGCGCCTTCCAGATCGCTTCCTACAGAGTCAGACACAACTCCCGCCCCATAGAAATAAACCTCAGTAACATTGTCTCCAAGTATAGATTCCAGGCTTGTCCTGAGTATTTCGACTATCTTCTCTCTTGTTATGAAAACCGGATTGATACCGGCGGTCTTGACAGAAACGGTTGTTCCGTCTTCCTTGATTGCTACCCAATCCACCTTGGTTGAGCCGCTGTCTGCTACTAATATCATCTTGTATTGCTTTAAAAATATTTCCCGATTAAAAACAAATCGTGCAAATATACGAATTATTCCTAAAGGAATAAAACTACACATACACTCCCCTCTTCTTCCAGTGGAAGTAGCCGTAGATGGCACTAAGGGTGTAGAAGATGTAAAGGGCGGCCATTACCGGCATTCCCTGAACTATGCACATTGCAGTCAGGACAATATCTCCCACCATCCACGCAAGCCATTGCTGCAGATAGGATTTCACCAGCCAGATTGTCGCTATTATGCTGATTGTAAATACAATGGCATCCATTATAGGATTGGCGTCCCCAAGCCAGACAAGAATTCTCCAGACAACAGGAGCAACCACAATAAAGCTTATGACACTAATCAGTATGACCTTATTGGTCAGCCGTGTCAGGTGTACTGTCGGAGCAGATTTGCCGGAAGACGATACTGAGGCCTTAAGTTTACGCGAGTCCCTTGCCCACGACCATATACCCCAGAATGCGGTGAACAGATAATACAGGTTCAGAGCCATTTGAGCATACAGTTTTTCCGTAAAGAAAACATACGCGGTAACGGAAGAGGAAAAGATGCATATTATCCACATCAAGTTCTTCTGCTTAACCTCGAATATCAGGAAAAGCACACCCGTAACCAGAGCAAAGATATCGTCCCAATTCTGCTGAGCAAACTGAATCACCTGTTCCATAACTGCAAAAATAAAGTTTTAGAAAGTGAATTGAATTTTGCCTATAAAGTGGATGGTTGCCTGGGCGTAAACACCCTTTTCTATATAGTCATCTGAGCCGTCATCAAACACGGCACGGTAAATCCAGCCGTATGAGTAGTACTTGCGGTTCAGAAGATTATCTACGCAAAGAGAAATGCGCAGTTTGCTGTTGTTCCTGAAGACAAATGTCTTGGCGGCATCCAGGCTCATCGTGAAATAGGAAGGCACCTTTGCAACCTCCAGGCTGGAGTTGTCCATATACTGCTTGCCCACATATTTGCCGGTGATTGTGATGTCCGTGTTAGCCTCAGGCTTAATCATAAATCCGCCGGAAGCTATCAGTTCTGGCGATAGAGTAAGGTTGGATTTCTTGAGGAAAACCTCGTGCTGTGGAGTCGGATTCCAGTCTGACGCATTGTCATAGGCATCCACGAACAGGGTGTAGTTCTTGAGCTTGTTCTTGGAATATGTGGCGGTGGCGAAAAACAGAAGCTGGTCTATCGGCGAATAGTAACCAGAAACCTCCACTCCCCTTCTGTAGCTGTCAGGAATGTTCTCCTGAATTACATAACCGGTTTCGGTGAGCCTTCCGGTGGAAACCAGCTGGTTCTTGTAGTTCATTGAATAAAGGTTGACCTGGAAGCCTACATTCTTCCTTCTGAACTGGTATCCAAGCTCATAGTCCAGAAGGCGCTCGCTCTTGAGAAGGTCCTGCTTTCCGGCCTTGATGGATTCCTTGATATCGCTACGGCTAGGTTCGCGATGAGCCACTGACACTGAATAGTAAAGCTTGCTGTCTTTGGAAGTGCGGTAGTTCAGTCCAACCTTGGGATTGAAGAAGTTATATTCCTTTTTGTTGTCAAGACCTACGAAATCCTTGTCCATTCCGCTGAGTCTGAAGTTGATGAAGCGGTACTGGAGGTCTATGAATCCGGTAAGGTTCCTGGCAATCGTGATTTCAGCCTTGGCAAAGGCGCTGGCGTCTGCCTTCTTGCCGTTGTTCGTGTACCACGGTTTTGACAAGTCCAGGTTCTGGTTGTACTTGCTCCAGAGAATGTTGCCGAAGTGGTCTCCGTCATAGAACGAGTAGTTGACTCCGGAAGCGAAGTCCATCTTGCCGGTCTTGTACTTGAGGTTAAGGACACCTGCAACGTAGCTGTTGTCCATGCTCTGGCGGATAATGACGTCTGTCTTTTTGTAAGTTTTTCCGTCAATAACCTGAGGATCAAGGCCGTATTTGGAGAACTTCACATCATACTTGTAATTCTCGTAGTAACCGTCTCCCTTTGTGAAATGAAGTGTTGAACTCAGGCTCAGCTTCGGTGAGAACTGATGCACATAGTGCAGCTGGAAGTGGTGCTGGATGTAGTTGTCGGTCTCGTTGTCATAGTAATGTACGTTGCCCTCATCGTCATAGTACTCTCCAGCTACATTGTACTTGCGGTTGGTGTAATAGATGTCTATCGGGCAGCCCTCCCAGGTGATTCCCGTATGCTGGGAACCAAGCATATATATGAATTTGACGCTGCTTCTTTCATTTCTCCACGATGCAGATGCCAGGAAAGAGTTGAGGTTTGCCTTGGCGTTTCTTATGTATCCCCTGGTCAGGGCGTGGTTATAAGCCAGGTCCGCGCTGAAGTAGCCGTTGCCAACACTCTTCATAGAACCCGTTCCGACAGCTATGCTTTCCATAAATGTCTTGTAGCTTCCGGCCGAGAAATCCACGTTGGCGTAAGGCTCGAATGAAGGTGTCTTTGTCTGCATGTTCAGCGATGCCCCGAATGCACCCGGACCGTTTGCGCTGGTTCCGGCTCCTCTCTGGAGCTGGACACTTTGCAGGAAATTAGGCAGAGACGGGATATTCGCCCAGATAACCTCCTGGCTTTCGCCATCGTTGATAGCTATGCCGTTGAGGGTTACGTTGGTTCTGGAAGCGTCGCTTCCCCTTACTCTCATGTTGCTGTATCCAAGGGCCAAGCCTCCCTCGGTCGTGGAAACCACTGAAGGCAGCATATTCAGCATCATAGGCAGGGAATAAGTGGAAGGCACCCTTTCCACCACATCCTTTCCAATTGTGGTGTTTGCCACCGGAGTATTCACTCCAGCCCTGGATGTGGACACGATTATACTGTCAAGACGCCTCTGGCTCAGAGTATCCTGAGAGGCTGCACTCATCGCTGAGCATAAGCAGATTGCAGACAAAACTGCATATAAAAAAAACTTCTTCATAACCAGACTTATATAAATGCCCAGGAATGACGAAGCCTTACTTTCCCTACGGCGGCATTGCCCGCATCAGGTTCAAGGGTATGATCTCAGCCAAACGGCACCCCTAAGCGGATGCAAATATATAACAATCTTTATTAATTGCCATTATTTTCTTAACTTGCAACCACGTTCAACAAAAACATTCTATGAAAAACAAAACTGTCTTAAAAATCTTGCTCCTTCTCCCAGTAATAATTGCCATTACTGTATCAAATTCTTACGCCCAGCTGACTCTGGTCAACGAGCCAGACAAGCCTTCTGTTCAGGCAGCGGAGATGACAAAATACGGTAAATTGAATGCGCAACTCTATACGGGCAGGGTTTCCGTCTCCATCCCCATCTATGTTTATCGCGACAGCCGATTTACTATCCCCATCTCTCTGGACTACAGCTATAACGGCCTTGTAGCCAATCGCCAAGCCGGTATTGTGGGTCTGGGCTGGAGCCTGAGCTGCGGAGGAGTTATTACACGTGAAGTTAGAGGAATACCAGATGAGCTGTCCGGAACCTTCAACCAGATAACCACTTCTGACTACAACACTAACGACCTTTTAGGCTTTGACTACATCCCTTCCGGAAGCCAGCTTCAAATGCCTTTATATGAAGTCATAACAAGACCATCCTCATCCAATGTACTCAAGACCGCTTATAGCATCAACGGCACGCTATATGAAACCAGTTCAGATATTTACCACTTTTCTTTCCCCGGTCATAGCGGCTCGTTTTACCGAAATCCTGACGGAAGTTTCACTGTTTTCCATACCGGAACATTTGATGGAGACTACAGGATAGAGAAGACAAACATTACACTTAATGACGAGAACCATAATGTTACGACAGAGTTTGTAATCACCACTTCTGACGGGTATCGGTATATCTTCGGTACTCTTCAAAGCAGTGGAGAGTCAGGCCTTTTCAAGTACATTGAACGTAGCGTCTACCAAGGATATGACAAGGGCAATCCCGATGCCACGCCAAAACCTTACCGTGCCATATCTTTTCTGCTGAGAAAAATAGAAAGCCCTGACGGTGCTACCGTGACCTTCAACTACAACGAACACGACAGCCACTCGGACATAGTCAACTACTCATCCACTCTCTGGATCTGCAGCCAGAGCAATAACGACGCCTTCAGTATGCTCCAGTACGGTGAAGACCTCAACACCGCCAGCTATCTCTCTTCCATTGATATTCCGGGAGGAACCAGCCTGGTTTTTTATCCGCTCGGACCAGACTTATCTCCTTCTGGACAGCATCTCGACTCCGGCTGGAGGAGTGAGACTCTCCTACATTTATAACTCCCAGGGCAACCCATACCCCTTCCTTTCCGAGATACATCAGGAGGGCATAGGAAGCTACAGGTTTGACTATGAAGGCCTCTACGACCGGTTCTTCCCGGCCTTCGGCACCACGGCGACGGACCACTGGGGCTACATCTGCAAAAGCGACTCGTCTCACATGAACAGGAATTCCATAGATCTGGATTATCTTAGCGACCTCTCCTCCAGCACCTTTGACGAGACCGTGAGCACCAGCCGCAATGCAAACACAACAGCCTCGTCAATTGGACTCATGACCAGAATCACCTACCCCACCGGAGGAAGCAGCATACTGCAGTACGAGGACAATACCGTATGGAGAAACCTGAGAAAGCTGTCGGGTAACTTTTACATTCCAACCATGTACACCTCCGGAGGAGGATTTCTGAACAGCGGACCGGGAAGTAGAATATCCAAGGTTATCAATGTGGATGAAAACGGTGTTCCCACAGACACCACAACTTATCTTTATAGACGCTCTTCAGAAAACTTTGCCACCAGCGGAAGCCTGCTTGTCTATCCACGCTATCGGCTGGATTACACGGGAGTTATGGGAAATACGGACGTGGTTCATGTAAACATAGCGTCCTCTTCCGGCATAGCAAATTACGAGGCCACGCCGGTGGAATACAGCAGGGTGGAGGAAATCCATCCGGACGGCTCAAAAACCATACACCACTTTTCCGGCTGGGATGACTATCCGGACGACTTCTCTTCCGAGGCATACGAACTCTTCAGAGCCAACTCCGGAGAACACGGCAACAGCGTTTCGCCGATGTTCATCTCCGGCAAAACGACACTTACAAGCAGCGGAGCCGATGCAGTCCACAACATCCTCCGGCCAGCCACAAGCCACCAGAGCCGAAGGGGAAGGGAGACCTTGACGGAAACCTTTTCAGCAGAAGGACAACTTCTCAGGAAAACGGAGACGGATTATCTTGTCATGGAAGAGCAGAACGCATTCTATGAAAATATCTATATCGGTGAGGCCGCATGCCCTCTGATGCGTTACACCTATGACACGAAAACTCAGAAGGTAAAGGGCACGGACTTTTTCCAGAACAGTTCTTCTGTCTCCTCACAGGTACAGTACACATACAACAGCCTGGGACAAAAGTCTTCAGAGGTTAAGACTCTTTCCAACGGGGATATAATCACAACCAACTACACATATATTCCGGACATAGCGGACAATCATCGTACCGCTGTACAGAAGAAAATGTACAGCAAGGGGCTCATAGGAAGTCCCGTAAAGGTAACGGTAAAATGCCGAATTCACGGAACTTCAATCGACAGGGTCATGTCTTCCGACTCCCTGACCTTTGACTCTCTCGCCAGAACAGGAGCAACCACATTGTTCCTCCCAAAGAAATGGCAGAAAAGGGATGTGGAGACAGGTGCATGGAAAGATTACGCCTCATACATCCACGACAGCAAGGGAAATATCATACAGAAGACAGACGCCAACGGAATCTCCACGGTTTTCATCTGGTATGCCGACAACCTGGGAGTTGCTCTCCGGATTGACAACGCCACAGCCTCACAGGTAACCTCGGCTCTGGGAAGCTCACCGTTTGGAGGCATTGAAGCCACAGATACTGATTCTATTGCAGCCTCACTACGGACAGCGCTACCCCAGAGCGAAGTATCTTGGTACAATTGGCTCTCTTACGGACTCCCGTCCAAGGTGTGTGACCCCTCAGGACGGATTACTCACTATACCTATGATACTGCACAGAGGCTGAACCTCATCCGTGATGACAGCCTTGATCCTGTGGAGAGATACGATTACCAGACACTGACAAGATAGGAGGATTATACAATGAAAAAAATATCACACAACATAACAATTCTCCTTCTGCTTCTTGCTGCGATATCTATCTTTCCTCAAACCCTTTGGGCCCAGGAGCAGACTCCCGAGATAGTTCTCTCAGTGGACTATGTTGAACAAGACCTGGAGATACCCGTCAGCCCCGACGGTGGTACAGCAACACTGCACATAGTTAGCTACGGCGGTATTCCTGAAGAGACGCTCCTTTCCAACATACAAAGCAGTCTGGAGGCGCTTTCAATATCATGGATAACAAATGTCTATCTCACAAACAAGGAAGGCATATACGAGGCCGACCTGAACTTTGACATATCCTCCAACTTCACCGACCAGGCAAGGGAACTGATTGTCTCCGCATCAAACGGATCGTCTACAATCACGCAGGACCTCCACACTCCAAATGTCTATAATCTTCTGCCAAACGTTAATCCAGTGCGCCTTCTACACGGAGGGAAGAACGCGCTTATCCTCAGCTCATCTGACGGGTTCGCGTCTTACCGCTTGCTGAAAGACTCATCCAACTACAGGATAACCGTTGCGGACGTAAGCGGAAAGAGCGGGGGAAACCGCCAGCTGAAGTTCATAATAAACTCTCCGGGAACATACTACTGCATCGCATACTACCCGACGGAAGTGCAGATGAACGGAATAAAGACAGTGGACTGGCATCCGTTCTATGACACCACAAGGGCTTGCAGCCTGAATCCCAATCCTTACACATTCTCCAAGGACGGGGGAAGCGTCTCGTTCACTTATAATGTGGCCAGCGGACAGGACAGCATTCTGCAGAGGATTGTAAACTTCTGTAACAGCGGAAACTGCACCGTCTGGGACACCACGATGGTCTTGTCTTACACAAGACTGTCCTCTTCACAGGTGAGGATAACTGTTGAAGCAGGACCAAACCTGAAGAAATCACAGGTCTATCCGCCACAGCCAAACACTATCACCAACAATACGTATTTCAAGACAAGCCCGTCGGGAAATGAAATAATTTTCACACAGCCTGCAGATGGAGAAATAAAGGCCTACAGCGTCTCTTTCCCGGGGAATCTTGGATCCGTGCCACCTTATCTCATTCTGGACAGCACACAGCACAGGGTAAGATACGCGCTCTTCAGGGACGGGATCCAGTATGGCCCGTCAAGGACAGGACACGGGGACAGCCTCCATCTGGCAATTCCGGCCGATTCGGGAAAGTTCACCGTTATGGCATCTTATGGAGGTGTAAGCAGGGCGATGAAGGGAACGCTCACCGTCACGGGAAACATGAAAGCCGTATGGGGAGACAACTGGATACTGAAGCAGACTTTCACTGCAGGAAACGGAGCTTCCTCCAATCTCGACATAACATATTATGACGGCCTTGGATATCCGACACAGGTGATAAGCGTGGGAGCCTCCCCTTCCGGAAAAAACATCATAACCCCAGTGTGGTATGACCCTATGCGCAGGGAAGATGCAAAGGCTTATCTGCCATACGCCTCCCAAACCAGCAGCACACCTCAGCCGGAGACAGAGCCGTTTGCAACCCAAGAAGCTTTTTACACAAGCCTTTACGGACAGAGCGACGCTCAATTTGCCTATACGGAAAAAGTCTATGAAAACTCACCGATGAACCGGGTGCAGAGACAGTTCACTCCGGGACAGGCTTTAAGGGCTACAGGGACAGACTCCGGGGGTAACGACCACTACACCTCTTTCACCTACGAAGCAAATGCGGCTAACGAGGTACTGGACATTTCCTGCAATGACGACGGTGCCTTGACAGTAAGGGGTTACATCGCCGCTGCAAAGCTTTTCAGGACTACAGTAACCTCTCCGGACGGAAGGGCAACGACGGAGTTCAAGGATTCCGAGGGGACACTTGTCCTACAGAGAAGCGGAACGGGCAACTCCATCCAGGAGACTTACTACGCATACGACTCAAGAAGAAGGCTGAGGTGGGTAATTCAGCCGGAAGGAACCTCCAGAATTAAAGGCCTTGCGGCAAATTCTTCTTCAGCTAATCCTTACACGTTCAGCCAGACAGACTCCACCGCACAGAAGTTCTGCTTCATATACAACTATAACGGAAAAAATCAGATGACGGAGAAACGGATTCCGGGAAAGGGATTCGAATATATGGTATATGACCCTGCGGGAAGGCTCGTGGCAACCCAAGACTCCAGCCTCAGAACCCAGAACCATTGGATCCTCACACGATACGACAGCCTGTCAAGGGTAACGGACACTTACCGCAGTGCACCTGTTCAGAGAGCGGCCCTAGAGGCTGTATTCCAAAATTCGCCTTATCCCGGTGCGTACTCCCATACCGGCAACATCACACTTACTTCAGCCACTTTTGGAGAGGCGGGAAACACACTTAGCGGAAATGTCTACACTTCAGACATTCCTTCATATCTGGCGTTCTCTCCAGTAAGCGGAGTGGCAGAGACGTCAGACATTGACAGCAGGACGGCATCGCTCCTCCTCTATGACAAGACCCTCAACCTAGCCACCATGAACGCCTCACAGAGCCTCAGGAGATACCGAGAGAGGGCGTACTACTACGACAGCAAGGGAAGGGTAATACAGACCGTGGAAAGACTTCCGGACGGAGAGACTCTCAGGACTAGCGTAAGGTACGACTTCACTGGGAATCCGCTCACCACCGTGCAGACATCTTCCAGGCAGGGGCAGATGACTCTGGTGCAGACATTTGCCTATGACTCCAGGGGAAGGAAACTCTCTTCCTCCGCAAGGATGAACACCTCGCAGAACCCAAGCACCAACCCTATAGCGAAGACCTTCTCCGCTGTAAACTACACTTACGATGAACTGGGAAGACTCATGGGAACGGAGCGCGGAAAGACTTCACAGGCTGATTCATACGCCCTCTCACCATCAGCAACCACGCCTGTCCTTTCGACAACCCTGAACTACAACATACAGGGATGGATGACAACACAGACAGACGTGCTGAAAAAAGGCACCTCCCAGTCTGACATTGCAAATCTCTATTCCCAGACACTGAGGTACCACGACGCCCAGAAAGCTTCCACAACAAAATCCTATGACGGGCTTATTACGGAGTGGGAGACCACCCAGTTCTCCAACGGGACGGACTTCACCCTTCCGGGAAGCACGGAGGACAGATATATCTACGCATACTCCTATGACAGCTTCGGAAGGCTCACGGAAAGTGAGAGATTTGCAGGAACGTCCAACTCCCCGACAAACGACTTCACGGAAAGGAACATTTCCTTTGACCGAAACGGGAACATCCTCACCCTCACAAGATACGGGAACGGCAACGCCACAATAAAGGACAACTTCACTTATTCATACGACGGAAACCAGCTGAAAAAGCTTGACGGAACTTTCAATGGCGGTGCGATAACTCATACAACGCAGTCTGGAGGAAACACCATCCAGACTCCTGGAACGGCAGACTACATTTATGACGGCAACGGGAACATGACGCTGGATGCCCTGAGAAATATTACACTCACATACGACATCAACAATCTCGTAAGCACGGTTTCAAGAAATGACACCCTGCTCTCAACATACTTCTACCTGGCAGACGGTACAAAGTACAAGGTAATAGACCCTGACAACAACGGGAGGGTTTACATCGGGCCGTTCAACTACACCATAGCAAAGACTGGAAACACAGTGTACTCATACCTTGAAGGGATTGACACTGACGGTGGAAGGATAATGATTCTAAGGAAGCAGAACGGAAACCAGACCACGGCGGACTACACAACTGCTTTCTTCGTCAAAGACCATCTGGGAAGCACAAGGGTGATGCTGAACGCTCAGGGAGACATACTGGAGAGGAACGCATACTATCCGTTCGGGCTCCAGATGAACCAGGGAAAGGCTTATCCTATCCTCACGGAAAGGCTGCCGCAGCTATACAGCGGATATGTCTCCTCCACCCCGGCAAGGCGTGACCTCTACAACGGAAAGGAGCTCCAGACAGCAGCCGGCACGGACTACCTGGATTACGGGTTCAGGCAGTATGACCAGACAATCGCAAGGTGGTTCAACATTGACCCGAAGGCGGAGAAATACCTGCCCATGACACCATATAACTATTGTATGGGAAATCCACTCTACTTTGTAGATCCAGAAGGCAGAACAGGAGATGTAAAATATTATGAAGACGGAACAGCTGTAGTTACAGCAAAATTATATTTCTATGGCAATCATGCATCTTCGGAGTTGTCTAAAAAGATAGCAGACAACATTGCCTCTTATTGGAATGATGCAAATGCCACTATTACTTACAAAGGGAAAGAATATTCTGTGAAATTTAAAATCTATTATGAAACCATATCGGAGGAAGATGCAATTAATATCGCAAAAAACAATAAAAGTGCAAGAAACAATTTTATAAGAATTGGACAACAAAAGGGAAAATCAAGCTTCGCATCAACCCCTAGATTTACTGATGACGGAGGAAACTCATTTTGGTTTAACATTGAAGATGATTTAGAATCATCTACAACTCCAAGTCATGAATTTGGTCATGGCCTAGGACTAAAACATGATTTAAGGAACTTTGCCAATAGTACACAAAAACCTAATATTATGATTCCTCGTGAAACTAGATATGGCCCAAAGTGGTCCTTTATTAATCAAGATGGAGAGAGGGTTGTAGATCCTAAGTATAGGCGTGTAACTTCTAAAAACGTGAAAGATGCATTTTATCATAATTGGGGTAATTTTTACAATATTCCAAGAATATCGTTAAATAAAATATATAATGAGAAAGGTGATGAAATAAAATATTAATAGTACTTTAAAATGAGATATTTAGCAGTTATACTCCTTATCACTATTGTGACATTAGCTCAGTCATGTAAAAATAATACCGGGAATAGCTATATAAAACATCCTAGTATAACGATTTTAAGAGATAGTATAGAACTTAATTGGATTAAAGACTCTTGTGCTTGTTATGGCTTTAGATCTGTAAATATTGCTGACCAAATAATCCAAAATAGATCTTTAGATGGGAAAGACACTAGTCTATTTATAATCTATTTCGGGAAGTATAATGAGATGCATACTTCGGGAGATTATATATTCTTAACATACATATTAAAAAATGGTTGCAGAGAAGGTCACCCGGTTGATGGTTACGAAAAAACATATATTGTTTTCGAGTTTTATAATAATAGATTATCAAGTGAAGCATCTTATCTTAAACAAGAATAATTATTATACTACTGCCACAAATTTATACAGGTGCCTAAGTTAAATTTTAATACATTGGCGCTATGAAACGAACACGACGCACATTTCAAGGCTCAAGTGGCAATTGAGGCAATCAGGGAACGAGAAACACTCAATGAAATCTCAGCGAAGTATGGTGTATCACCTGTTCTAATCAGTCGCTGGAAAAAGGAGTTTCTGGAGAATTCTGCAGCTGCATTCGAGTCTCCAAAAACAGGAGATTCTGCAATGGAGAAAGAGCGTGACAGATATCTCCGTAAAATCGGCGATTTAGAGATGCAGTTGGATTTTGCAAAGCGGGTATCCAGAAAATTGGGGATACCGGTACCCGCAAAGGATTGATTAATCCCCAAGGCAAGATCAGCATCTCCAAGCAATGTCAGATTCTAGGCCTGAGCAGAGGAGCTCGCTATTATGTCACAACGGGAGAAAGTGCAGAGAATGTGGAGATAATGCGTGAGATAGACTGCGCACATCTGGAGCATCCGGCAAAAGGAGTTCTCGGCATGACAGATTATTTGAGGCTGCATAACTACAAGGTTGGAGAAAGGAGGGTAAGGCGTCTGATGAGAAAAATGGGAATAGAGGCCGTTTGCCCTATGAAGACTCTCAGCCGGCTGGGGAAGGCGATATAGCTGAAGCCCTATTTGCTGCGTCATTTGGACGTTACGCACAAGAATCAGGTATGGTGCATAGACATAACCTATATACCGATGAAAAAAGGCTTCCTGTACATTACAGCGATTATTGATGTCTTCTCAAGATTCATCGTTGGATGGGAACTGCATAATAGCCTGGATGCCTCCAACTGCATCTCGGTTCTTAGATCAGCCATAGCAAAATATGGAGCGCCCGAAATCATCAATTCAGATCAGGGAGGTCAGTTTACCTGCAAGGACTGGATGGCCGAATGTGCCAAGTATCCTGAAATGCAGGCAAGTATGGATGGACGTGGAAGAGCGAAGGACAACATCTGGATTGAAAGATTTTGGAAAACAATAAAATACGAGTATATTTACATACAGCCCGAAGAAAACGGGACAGACTTATTTAACGGAATTAAAAGATTTATAAAAGATTACAATTATCACAGGACACACCAAGGTATTGGAAGGCAGATTCCATCAGAATTGTATTTTGGCCAAAAGATACCAGCTTAACTAATAATTAATGGCAATCTGTTAAAAAACGATTGTAGTGTACTAGTGTCCAATAATAATCGTAGTATCATCAGTTCTTCGTTCATTCAAAAAATATATGGGGAAAAGTTAAACTCCATTTTTTGAGAATGAGGATAATTTGATTAAGTTTGTATCCCGTTAAGACTTATTCCAAATTCTATTCAGATGAACACGAAATATATATTCATAACGGGCGGAGTGGTTTCATCACTCGGTAAAGGCATTGTCGCCGCATCACTTGCAAAACTTCTTCAGTCCAGGGGGCTCAGGGTGACTATCCAGAAGTTTGACCCATATATCAATGTGGACCCGGGAACGCTCAATCCTTACGAGCACGGGGAGTGTTATGTCACCGATGACGGAGCGGAGACAGACCTGGACCTGGGCCATTATGAGAGGTTTTTGAACGTGCCTACCTCCCAGGCCAACAACGTGACCACCGGAAGGATATACAAGACCGTGATAGACAACGAGAGAGAAGGCCTGTACCTGGGAAAGACAGTGCAGATCATCCCTCATATCACCGATGAGATAAAGAGGAGGATGACGCTTCTTGGAAAGAGCGGAAAGTATGACATCGTGATAACCGAGATTGGCGGTACCGTGGGAGATATGGAGAGTACGCCGTTCCTGGAGGCTGTCCGCCAGCTCCAGTGGGAAATGCCTGAAGGAGACTGTCTGGTGCTTCATCTGACACTGGTTCCGTTCCTGCACGCGGCTCAGGAACTCAAGACCAAGCCTACCCAGCACTCGGTGAAGATGCTGCAGCAGGAAGGAATAAAGCCTGACATCATTGTCTGCCGTACGGAAGTCTCACTTCCGGAGGGAATGAAGAAGAAGATCGCCCTGTTCTGCAACGTGAAGGCAGACTCCGTGTTCGAGAACCAGGATGCCAAGAGCATCTACGAGGTGCCGGTTCTGCTGCATAGCCAGAAACTCGACGATGTAGTTCTCAAGAAGCTGAAATTCAAGAATGTGCCGCAGCCAGACCTCACGGAATGGGAAAACTTCCTCAAGAAGCTCTATAATCCTAAGACCGAGTGCGACATAGCCCTTGTGGGCAAATACGTGGAACTCCAGGATGCTTACAAGTCCATCCAGGAGTCATTTGTTCACGCCGGAGCGGTAAACAACTGCAAGGTTCACGTTCACACCGTCCACAGCGAGTATCTGGATGCATCCAACATCAAGGAGAAGCTTTCCGGAATGGACGGAATCCTTGTGGCACCTGGATTCGGCGGCCGTGGAATAGAAGGCAAGATACTGGCAGTCAAGTATGCCAGGGAGAACAAGATACCTTTCTTCGGAATCTGTCTGGGTATGCAGATGGCCGTGATTGAATTCGCAAGAAACATACTCAAGCTCAAGGACGCATCATCTACTGAAGTCAGGCCTCAGACCTCAAATCCTGTCATAGACCTTATGGAAGAGCAGAAAACCCTCACCACCAAGGGAGGAACAATGAGGCTCGGAGCATACGACTGCAAGATCAAGGACGGAACCCTGGCAGCGAAGATATATGGAGAAAAGCAGATCAGGGAAAGACACCGCCACCGCTACGAGTTCAACGGCAAATATGAGGAGGAAATGGAAAAGGCTGGACTGGTCCTCAGTGGAAGAAATCCTGACACAGGACTGGTGGAAATCGTGGAACTTCCTGCAAAACAGCATCCTTTCTTCATCGGAGTGCAGTTCCATCCTGAACTGAAGAGCACAGTTATGAGGCCGCATCCTATCTTCGTGAACTTTGTGAAGGCCGCAATGAAGTACCGCTCATCAAAGTAATGCCATGAACAGAAGAATCCCGACTATACTGCTTGCTCTGCTGTTGCTTATTCCGGTATCCGCACTGTCCCAGGACAATGTGGTAAAGGCTAAACGGCATAAGGTCAAGGTGCTCGCCGAGTATCCCCACGACACGAAATCCTTTACACAGGGACTTTTCTTCTACGACGGCTATATGTGGGAAACCACCGGCCAGAAAGGAGAAAGCTGCCTTAATATGCTGGACTACAAAACCGGCAAGTGGAAAAGGAAATGGAAGTTCAACAGCCGCTATTTCATAGAAGGCAGCTGCGTTGTCAACGACCGTTTCTTCATACTTACCTGGGAGGAGCACACCTGCTTTGTATTCAGTCTCAAGAATCCTGAGAACAAGCTCAAGGAAATCGGCCGTGCATCCTACCCAACCGAGGGCTGGGGCCTAACCACAGACGGCAAGCGCCTGATTATGAGCGATGGATCTTCTTCTCTCTACTTCCGCGATCCAGGATCCTTCTACTGCAATTCCACCCTGAAGGTTACCTTGGACGGCAAGCCGCTTCCATATCTCAACGAGTTGGAATGGATTAAAGGCAAAATCTGGGCAAATGTCTATACGACAGACGATATCGTGATAATAGACCCGGAAACGGGAGTCGTTACAGACGTTATTGACTGCAAGGGAATCCTTCCGGAAAAACTCACCACAAAGGCTACCGACGTGCTTAACGGCATCGCCTTCGACCCGTCAGATGGAAGCGTCTATGTAACCGGCAAATACTGGCCGAGACTCTACAAGATCACCTACTAGAGCAGGTGGAAAGATCCCATCAGGTACAGCAGGCCGTAACCCAGGCCCATGCTGATCACTCCTACAATAATACCTATCTTGCTCATATCCTTCTGCTGCACCAGGTTGGTGGCGAAAGCCAGAGCGTTTGGCGGGGTTGAGATAGGAAGGATCATAGCACTTGAAGCTGCTATTGCCACACCTATCAGAACTGTTGAAGTTCCACCGATAACATTCAGGCTGTCACCCATCGCAGTACATACCACTGCAAGGATTGGCATAAGCAAAGCCGCTGTAGCAGAGTTGGATATGAAGTTGGAGAGCATGTAGCAGATCAAACCTGAAATAACAAGTATCAAAACCGGAGAGAAATCTCCGAATGGAATGCTCTTTACAGCCAGATTAGCAAGTCCGGAAGCGTTCAGTCCGTAACCCAGGGCAAAACCGCCGGCAACCATCCATATTACGGACCAGTTGATTTCCTCCAGGTCTCGGCGATGTATCACGCCCGTAAGAGCGAACACCACAAACGGAATGAGGGCAACAGTATATGTATTGATTCCGGTAAATGAATCCAGGAGCCACAGCAGAACTGTCACGAAGAAAGTTACGATAACCACTGTTGTCTGCCATCCCTTCTTCATCTCTCCCTCTATCTTGAGCTCCACGGTCTTCTGCGTGAACGGGAACATCTTCTTGATTATGAACCAGCTGATTATAAGAAGCACTATCACCAGCGGAAACATGAACATCATCCACTCGCCGAATCCCATGCCCAGGTTCAGGCCCTCTGGATCGTTCAGGTATTTCATCGCGATGGTGTTCGGAGGGGTTCCGATAGGAGTTCCCATTCCTCCCAGGTTCGCCGCCACCGGAATAGCCAGGGCCATCGCAATCCTTCCCTTTCCGTTAGCCGGAAGCTGCTTGAACACAGGGGTAAGGAAGGTAAGCATCATAGCTGCGGTTGCAGTGTTGCTGATAAACATCGAGAAGATTCCGGTAATCAGAAGGAATCCCAGCAGAACGTTCTCGCTCTTGCTTCCAAAAGGCTTAAGCAGCACCTTTGCCAGCTGCGCGTCCAGGCCTGTCTTGGTGGCTGCGATCGCCAGGATGAATCCTCCTATGAACAGCATTATCACAGGGTCTGCGAAAGTAGCCATAACTCCCTTGTAACTAAGCAGCTGCCCTACCTTCTCGGCATCGCACATCGGCCCGATTCCGGAGTCCGACGTAAACAGCAGCAGCAATCCTATCACCGCCACGGAAGTAGCCCAGGCAGGCACGACCTCCATAACCCACATCAGCATCGCGAACACGAATATCGCGATAAGCCTTTGCTGAACAACTGTAATGCCTTCCATCCCGAACCAGGAAGACGGCATATTCCACACGAAAAGGGTAATTACCAGTACCACAATGGCCTGGTAAAGTTTCTTTACTGCCTTGTCAGGATGTGTCCACCTCTCGTAATACTTCTTGAGGAACTGGTCAACCTTCTCAAAACCAATATAATTGCTAAACATAACTAATGGTGCTTTTCATTGCAAAGATAATCATATAAATTTGGTATATAATCTTTTTAGACTAAATTCGCACCCTGGTACGGGAGACTTTATCGCCGGGAAACCGGAGGAAAGTCCGGACAGGAAAGGGCAATGCGCTGTGGAAAGCACAGATGGGCGTAAGCTTATGTTCGGGGTAACAGAAAACAACCGCCCCTATCCGCAAGGCTAGAGGTAAGGGTGAAAACGCGAGGCAAGAGCTCACGACTTGTTATGGCGACAGAACGAGGGTACTCCACCGCATCCTGCAAGGCTATGTATATCGGCATCCAAGGGCTGCCCGTCCTTTGCCGAGGGGTAAGCTGCGCCAGATAAATGATAAAGACCCGCAAGGGGACAGAATCCGGCTTAACCCGTACCTTAAAATAGAGAGGCTGCAAAACGCAGCCTCTCTTTTTTTGCCTATATCGGCGATGGTGATCTGTAAGTCGTTGACTATCAGCAGCCCCAAAAATAAGACGTCGATAAAACGATCTCTGATTTCAGGGAGATCTGAATATCAGCCAGTTACAAAACACCTTCGCCCAAGCTTCCTTACTTTGTAAAAAAGTTGATGGTCTGGCCGATGAGCTTGTCAATCTGGTCCTGGGTCTTGAGTGTCTCGATCGGGAAGCCGAAGACAACCGTCTTGTAGTTCTTGCCAGGATAAGCGACAGCCGCGCTGATGCTGGTCTGAGGATAACGGAAGATTGTGTAGGAATCCTTGCCTGCAGGTGTGAAGGCGTCAGGAGCCTCGCAGACATATTTCTTGTCGTTGAGCTCTGACCAGAACTCGAAGGTACCGTCAAAGCCGAAGTCATTCCTTACAGAAGCGACCTTTCCGTCTGTAGATGCGCTGTGAGTCATCCACTTGATCTTAAGGACATCGCCGAGGAACTTAGGGCCTTCCTTCTTGTCAACTTCGTAAGCGTCAACAAGATCCGTGGCAACATAGGCTCCGGAAACAAGAAGGTTCCTGCCGTTTGAGCAGAAGTCCTTGAGAGCCTTTTTCAGTTCTGGAGTGTAGGCGTGGTATTTGATGAGCTTTGTAAGGGCTCCGTCGTTGCTCTGGCACTGCTTGCCGAGGATAAGGTCGCAGATATTGAACTTGGTAATATCAGTCTTGCCGTTTTCCACAGCGCTTCTGGTGGAAGATATGAAGGCATAGCCGTTGTGCATGAAAGCAAGGCCATGGTCATAAGCATAATCAAAGGTGTTGCCGGCAATTACGTTACCTGCCTGGTCGCTGTAGCAGGCACCGAAGCCAGGAGCGTCATCGTCTGTCCAAGGGACATCCCTGCGGTACTCGTACATCTTGCCCAGATATGAAGCGTCCTTCAGGTAAGGAACACCGTGGTCATAGTCCGCAAAGAAACCGGCCATGGTGGAATCCTTGCTCTGGATCCACTTAGGAGCGCCGACACGGTCGAAAGCGTTCACTACAAGCACAATGTCACCGGATTTAATCTGGGAAGGAACACCGGCTGCCACAACCTCGGAAGGGAAACTCTCGCCGCCTTCATTGACTGCGGTAACCTTGAAGCGGTAGATGTGGTCCTTCTTTATGCTTGCCTTGAATTTTGGCTCAGCGACATATTTGCCCTGGTCGAAACCGTTGTCATCAATGGCAGTGTAAACCACATATCCGGTAGGAGTTGCGGTAGGCTCCAGCTTGTCCTCAACCGGAGACCAGGTGACGATAGCGTTGGACTGCCCGTCATCCAGAACCACCTGCATTTCATTGACAGGCAGAGGCTGGACGGTGTAAGGCACATTGTTCTTCATCGCGAGGAACTTGAGGATACCTTTATAAATTGCCCTGGAAGCGGTGAAGCGGAAGTCTGGGTCAAGGCCGAACTTCATGTCAGCATAGTTGTGGTGTGAGAGGAACTCCAGCAGCATACCCGGAACCTGAGGGGAACGGCTCTCGGAATAAGAGCGGTCCCAAAGCTGGCGGCGACTCCAGGCGAAGCCGTACTTGTCAGTGATGTCGTCGACAAGCTGGGTCTGGACGATATCAGCCAGATAACGGCCCAGGATCCTGTCGTCTCCGTTAGGATAGAGATTCTCCCCGCCGAAGTCCTTGCAGGTTCTGGTATAGATGGAAAGCGTTCCTATAATGGTATCGCTGAGAGCGTTGCCCGCATCGGTATGGAAAGCGAAAGAAAGGTCCACCGGAATGTGGCGGCTTTCTGCGCCCCATCTGCGGAGAGACTTGGAACCGCCCGCGATGGCGTTGACGAACTTTCCTCTGGACACATAGTCGTCTGTATAATCGTTCTCGTTATGGGACATGGAATATACGGAATCGGCGAATCCGCTCCACTGGAGGAAGTATCTTGCACCTTCGAGGAACCTAGGCATTCCGCTTACAAAGCCCTCGCCTTCTCCCCTGGCGATGTTGCCCATTCCCCCGCCGAACTTGCAGGCATCTGCCGTAACCGTTCCGTAGCTCTTGGCGTTGGTAAGGGTAACACCCTGGTCCTGATTGCCTTTCTTGAAGTGGAAAGTTCCCAGGTAAATCCACATGCTGCCGCCCATCTTCTGGTTAATGGAAAACTCTGCCTGGCCGCCGCTGTACTTGACGGTGTAGGAAACGTTGTCAGCACTGCTAGGAAGAGTGTGGTAGGAAATGTAAACCGCATAGTCTCCGTCCTCCTCGAACTTAGGAGTCCAGGTGATGGTGCTAGGATTCAGCGATTTTCCTGCTTTGTCCTGATTCTCGGAAGAAAGCAGGCCTTCTACCTGCATATAGGAACCCATCTTGAAAGGATTCTCACCATAGGTGTAGCTCTTCTTAGGATGAGCAAAACCCGGCTCGTCTCCCTTTGTCCACGGATAAGAACCTGCAGATATGGAATATCCGTTTTTCTGTGTATCATTGTCGACGATTACCTCAACCTTGGTCCAGTCTCTTTCCTTAGGAAGAAGGACAACCGCTCCAGCATTCTCGAGCATCGGGACAAGGAAAGGCTCCACATAGCTCATCGTGTAAGTGTCTTCAACGACTCCGAACAGCCTTGCCCTCTGGAACTCCCAGCGGTCAAGCGTAGGCTCGTAATACCATCCGTGGCTGTTCTGCATAGCGATATGCCTGTCCTGCAGGCCTTTGGTTATGGCGAAAGGCTTGCCTTCCTGCTCTTTCAGCCTCTTTTCAGAGGAAGAAACCCTGATTATTCCGTCTCTCTGAGTCTTGGCGAACTTGCCGTTTGAGTTGTAGAAAGGAGTCATCAGGTGCTCCAGTTTGCTGCCGGCTGCAAAAATCGCCAGTTTCTTGCCCTTCAGATTAGAAGGAAGGTTATTCTTCACAAGTTCATAGATCTTCTTCAGGCCTTCCGGGCGGATAGGATAATCTGCCACGTTGCGTCCGAAATTCACATAGAGGGAATCGTTGCCCTTGAAAGTGTAAGCGCTTTCCACACGAATAGGAACCTTTACACCATTGGAAAGTGTTCTCAAATACTCTTTAACGGCCCCAGAGGCCTTGTCAAACTGCTTGACATCTGTAACTTTTACATATTTCTTGCCTTTAAGGAGAGTCTCTGGATAGTTTTTCCCCTGAGCCGAAGAGGCGGTTGGCAGAAGAAGGATTGCAGCCATCAGAACGGCCGCTGCCTTGCAAATGAATCTAAACGAACGCATATCTTAATTATTTATCTTTTCAAATTATACCAGATGGACGCAAATTTAACTAAATTTGCTTTTACTATGAAAAGAATAAGACTGGCAAATCTGCCCACAAAAATCTATCGCCTTGAAAGGCTCTCCAAAGAACTTGGAGCAAACATTTGGATAAAAAGAGACGACCAGACCGGAAGCGAGCTTACCGGAAACAAGGTCCGTAAACTGGAATTCGAAACTGCAGACGCCCTGGAAAAGGGATGCGACCTGCTGATCACCTGCGGAGGCATTCAGTCCAACCACTGCCGTGCAACCGTAGCCGCCGCCACCCAGCTTGGAATGAAATCAGCCGTTCTGCTAAGGATCAGCGACGAACCCCCGGTAAGAGGCAACTACTTCCTGGACAAGCTTCTTGGAGCTGACGTAAGATTTTGCAACCAGGAGGAATACCGTAATCACCGCCAGGAGATTATGGAAGATATGGCGGAAGGTTACCGCAAACTTGGATTCAACCCGTACATCATTCCTGAAGGAGCATCCAACGGCATCGGGACACTCGGCTACTACAACTGTATGCAGGAGATCCTCCAGCAGGAAAAACAGATGGGAGTAGAATTCAACACCATAGTTGTCGCCACCGGAAGCGGCGGAACAATAGCCGGCCTTCATCTGGCAAATGAACTTGGCCATCTGGGCAAGCGTTGCATAGGCATGGCCGTATGCGACAACGTGGAGTACTTTACTGAAATAGCGGACAACATCTCCAATGAAGCCAAATATCTGCTTAAAGAATTCCTTGATACGAAGGATTATAGTAGCGCAACTCTCTTGCGTAGTAATATAGAGATCAACGACAAGTACGTAGGCATAGGCTATGCCCTGAGCCGCCCGGAGGAACTGGAATTCATCCGCAAGGTTGCTCGCATGGAAAGCTTGATTCTGGATCCTGTCTATACTGGCAAGGCCATGTACGGCCTGTGGAATGAGCTCCAGAAGGATGCCGATCCTGAAACCAGGATCAATCCGGATGACAATATCCTGTTCATACACACCGGAGGACTGTTCGGTCTCTTCCCTATAAGCGACGACTTCCCACTGTAAAATAGATTGATATGCCGTTGTATTTAAGCATAAGGGAAATAGCCAGCGCATTTATGGTAATGTTCGCAATCATAGACATTACCGGAAGTACCCCTATTGTCCTGGACCTTCAGGCCAAGGGCAAAAAGATAGAAGCCGGCAAGGCAGCCATCGGAGCCTTCATCCTGTTTATGTTCTTCCTGTTCGCTGGAAACTGGATGCTGGCTTTGTTCGGTGTTGAGATCTACGAGTTTGCAACAGCCGGTGCCCTGGTGATATTTGCCCTGGCCCTGGAAATGATACTCGGCATAGAAATCTTCCGCTACAACGATTCCCCAGGCGGAAGTCCTACCATAGTGCCTCTGATCTTCCCGCTGATAGCAGGAGCCGGAGCCCTCACCACAATGCTCTCCCTCAGGGCAGAATACTCTGTCTTGAACATTATTATCGCGATAGCACTCAACATGATAATTGTGTTCATCGTCCTGAGGAAAGTATCCTGGATTGAGAGAGTTCTAGGCAAGAGCACCGTATATGTGCTGAGGAAGTTCTTCGGAATCATACTTCTGGCAATGAGCGTCAAGCTTTTCGCCACCAACATAATGAAGATACTGCACCAATAAAAGACAGATTATGAAAGTCACCAAAATCCTGATGGCACTTGCCATATTGGCATTGGCAGTGCTGCTTTTCCTCACCCGCAAAGGCAACAAGATTGACACTGAAAGCATTGTACTGGACAACATTGCAACCAGAACATCCATAAGGGCTTACACAGAAGCCCCTGTTGAGCAGGCCAAGATAGAGAAGATGCTCAAGGCCGCTATGGCCGCCCCTACCGCCATGAACAAGCAGCCGTGGCACTTTGTGGTTGTCACCGACAAGGACCAGCTCAAGGCCCTTTCAGAGACCAGCCCTTATTCCGGAATGGTGGCAAAGGCTCCTCTGGCGATAGCCGTCTGCGGAGACATGCTCAAGGCAATGGACGGCGGAGGACGTGACTTCTGGATCCAGGACGCTTCGGCTGCAACGCAGAACCTGCTTCTTGCCGCCCACGCTATGGGACTTGGAGCCGTCTGGACAGGCGTTTATCCGGATCTGGACAGATGCAAGTCCATCGCCGAGGTGCTTTCTCTCCCTGAGAACATTATTCCTCTGAACGTGGTTGTAATCGGCTATCCGGCACAGAATCCAACCCCTAAGGACAAGTGGAAACCAGCCAACGTTTCATACAACAGATACGGAAGCGCAGACGGAAAAACTATAGATATGGAAAAGATGACAGAAAATACAGTATTCTCGCCTTTTGACTACACGGATGACTTCACCGGCAACCCGTTCCTCTGGTTCAAGGGAGACGGCCTCCTGCTGGCAGTTGGAGACAAGGAAAAGAGTAACGCCATGACCATCGGCTGGGGAGCTCTGGGCAATCTCTGGGGCCACGATGTCAACACCCTTACTGTCTACGTGTCTGAATCACGATACACCCAGCAGATGATGGAAAACTGCAAGTACTTCACCGTGATGACATTCGACGAGTCCAGAAAAGACATCCTGGCCTATATGGGAAGCCACAGCGGACGTGACGAAGACAAGGCCAAGGCTCTCGGCCTCCACACCCAGTACACCGAGCACGGCGCCCCTTACTACCAGGAAGCCTACGAGGTCTATGAGTGCGAACTCATCTACAAGGCCCCGTTTGACATGAACAACATGATTGGCCCAGGCAAGGAATTCTACTCTAACCGCCCTAACACCAAGGTACACCACATGTACATCGGCCGTATCCTGAGCGCCAAACGCAGATAAACAAAAATGAGCATATCAGTATATACCCTTACATCACCGCTTCACGACAAGCAGAGCATTGAGCAGTACACAAAGGAGTTCTTCTCCCGCCTGAAATTCGACTTCGACTACAAGGGAGAAGACTTCTCCACCTGGGGGCAGGCGGACCTGGACCTGATCTTCGTCAGGACCGGCGGTACTGAAAACCTGTTCAAACAGAGGTATATGGATGTGCTTGATGCAAAGAAAAGCGTATATCTGCTCTCATCCTACAGCAACAACTCTCTTGCCGCTTCTATGGAGATTCTTTCCTGGCTGAGGCAGAGAGGAATCCGGGGAGAGATTCTCCACGGCTCTCACCAGTACATCTCTTCCAGAATCCAGGAACTCACCCAACTGGAGGCATCAAGGAAAGCCCTCAAAAACACCAGGGCCGCCATAATAGGAAGACCTTCCGACTGGCTGATAGCCAGTGATGTAAACAGAGAGGCCGTTCAGGATAAACTCGGCTTTGACATAGACTACATCCCGATTGAAGAAGTTGAACGGCTCTGTCAAAACACAGGTCCAAAGGAAGACGGGGCCTTGACAATCTACCAGGCCATCAAGTCAGTTGCAGATAGCCACAGACTCAACGCTTTTACCATCAGGTGCTTTGACCTTCTCTCAAGCCTGAAGAACACCGGATGTCTGGCTCTCGCCAGGCTGAACTCTGAGGGCTATGTGGCTGGCTGTGAGGGAGACGGACCCGCTATGCTGTCTATGGTTATCGCCAGAAGCCTTACCGGCAAGTCCGGCTTCCAGGCCAACCCTGCAAGAATCGATGTCGAGAAGGGAGAAGTCCTTTTCGCCCACTGCACCATTCCTCTCAACATGGTGGAGTGCTATGAGTTCGACACTCATTTCGAGTCCGGCATCGGCGTGGGAATCAGGGGCTATATGAAGGAGGGCCCTGTAACTGTCTTCAAAGTATCAGGAGACCTGACCAGATTCTTCGCCGAGGAAGGAGAGCTCATAGAAAACGGCAAGGCCCCTAACCTCTGCCGCACCCAGCAGCTAATCCGCTTCACCGACAAACAAGCCACAAAATACTTTCTCCAGAACCCTATCGGCAACCACCACATCATCCTCCAGGGCCACTGGAAAGGACTAATAAGTGAACTGCTGAAATAATCAAAAAGATGACGAAACGCGTAAATAAGAATAAAAACAATTCTTATTTCTCAAGAAATTTTCGGTGGATCATCATCGTTTGCATACTTATTGTTCCAATCATAACAACTATTTATAAACAATATAAGTTAACTCACAATGTAGAATTAGGGAAAGCAGTTATTACTAAAAAGTATATACTTAAGAGGATTAATAGAGGATGGTATCAAATGGATTATATATATTCCTTTCAAAAAAAGAATTATTCATCTTCAGAGACGATATCAGAAAAAACATTTAATAATATCAATATTGGGGATACGATTAGTATTATTATTAATGTATCTAATCCTAAGATATCTAGATGGAGTGAACAAAATATCTTTCTCAAATAATTTGAATGATCTGGAGCATTACAAATCTTTTGAACTTACGTTAAATCAAAAGATTTTATGTAAGTTTGAAAGTTAATTCTGCAACTTATGAAGATCAGAAATATCCTTTTATCGCTGAGCATTGTAACTTTCTGTCTGGCAGGCTGCAAGACAGGTCCAAAGATTTCATCTGAAACGGCGGCTGACATTGCTGCAATCACAGACTCGGCGGCTCGGATTTCCCCTTCTTACGCAAAGGGTTTTACGGTAAAGTATCTTGAAGACGGAATACGTCTTGTGGACATACAGGATCCGCAGGCAGACGAGGAAGACAAGATGCCTGTAGGCTACCAGTTTGCTCTGATCCCTAAGGGCCTGGACTCCTCCATCTTCCAAAAGCTTGTTCCAGAAGGATATACGGTTGTGAAAGTTCCTGTCCAGAAGACTATCGCGATGACTCTTCTCCAGATGTCCAACTTCACCGCTCTTGAAGCCATTAACAAGCTCTGCGCCATAACCAGCACAAAGAACCTGTTTAACAAGGACATCCTGGCAAAGGTGGAAGACGGCACTCTGCAGAAGATCGGCCACGAGGGCAACTTCGACCAGGAACTGATAATGGCCGCCAATCCTGAAATAATCTTCATATCTCCTTTCAAAAAAGGCGGTTACGATGCCATCAAGGAAACCGGAATCACTCTGGTTCCGCATCTGGGATACAAGGAACTGGTTCCGCTGGGACAGGCTGAGTGGATAAAGTTCATCGGAATGTTCATCGGCAAGGAAAAGACCGCAAACGAGACCTTCTCCAGGATCGAGAAAAACTATCTGGACATGAAAGCCCTGGCCGAGAACACCCAAACCCGCCCTACCGTATTCAGCGGAGAGATGCACTCAGGCAACTGGTACGCTGTGGGCGGAAAGAACCACCTGGCCCAGATATTCAGGGATGCCGGAGCAGAGTATCTTATCAACGACGAGAACACCGGCGGAGTCAACATAGAGTTCGAGAAGGTTTACGCAACCTGCGCCAAGGCAGACTACTGGAGAATTCTCAACAGTTTCTCCGGGGACTTCTCCTACGACGCTCTCAAGAAGTCCGAGCCGAGAAACGCCCTCTTTGACGCTTTCAAGAACAAGAAGGTCATCTACTGCAACATGAAGCAGACTCC
>CADAOA010000027.1 GCA_902789435.1 uncultured Bacteroidia bacterium
GACTTCATGAGCCGGCTTCTCGTCGTCCTGGGCGTCCTCTCCCTGCTCTGGAGTGGCACCCATCGTGAATGTGCCGCCCTTGACAAGGACCATGTTGAAAGAAACGCCGTTTGCCGTTAAGGTGATGAGGCTGTCTTTGGCTGTCTGGTCAGCGGCTTCGGTAGAAGCACCGTTTGACTTGCAAGACAGGATAGCCAACGGACAAGCCAGCATTACCAAGAGGAAAAAGAAATTCAGATTCTTCATATAAATGATATTTATTATACGCAAAGATAGGTTATGGTTTGTTTCCTTGCAAAAAAATGACGGCAGGAGACTATCTCATCCAGCCTTCCACCCTGTACACCTTCTCCATCAATTTCCGTTCCTGTTTGGTTGCGGCATCCCTGAACCAAACTTCTATCCGGGCGGCGTAATAATCGTCCCAATCGCCTTCGTAGATAGTGAATTCCTGATGGTTAACCAGGCGGGAGAACGCTGAGGTGGAATCTGTGGAAACTTTGCTGCGCTCTTCTATCCTGTCCGTTGAAAGCGGAATGTTCTCCGTAACCTCATAGCACCGGAGGAAGATTTCTCCGGCTGGCAAGGCTCCGTAGTAGAAGTCATACTTGTAAATGCCGCCTTGAATACCATTCCAGACAGCCAGCCAGCTCCTGGAGTCAAGACTGTCAACGGCTGCAGGTGAATCCTCAGCGAACGGGATGCTGCATTCCAGTCCGGATGGAACAGGATGGTCTTTCCCGAATCTGTCAGAGCCATCCCGGCCGAACAGCCAGATAAGAGCAAGAATCAGCAGAACCAGCAAAAGGGGCAGGATGTACAAATAAGACTTTTTCATACCATACATTTTTAGTTTTAATCGTAACAGAGCACAATATAAGAAAAATAAGTTTTGTACCTTGCACTTTGTTATGCCGGAAGTGAATCTTGACACGGATGCCTACAGGGAAGAGTATATGACGCTTTCCGCTTACCTGACCCAGGTCAGAGGCCTGATTGATGACCAGGAAGGGCTTCCCGGATGGGTGGTGTGCGAACTGGCCAATGTGAACTGGAACAGGGGACACTGCTATCTGGAGTTGGTGGAAACCTCACCGGACGGAGCGGTCGTGGCCAAGGCCAGGGGGACGATATGGTCTTACAGGGCGATGGCTCTCAGCCGGGCCTTTGAGGATAGCTGCGCATCTCCGCTCAGGAAAGGGATAAAGGTTATGCTATATGTCCAGAGCCAGCTCAGCGAGCTTTACGGTTTTTCGCTGAATGTGCTGGATTTGGATCCGTCCTACACTTTGGGAGACCTGGAGGCAAAGAAGCAGGCAACTCTGAAACGGCTGGCTGAGGAAGATCTACTGGAAAGGAACAAGGAACTTGAAGTTCCGACTCTGCCTTTCAGGATAGCCATTGTCTCCGCCGAAGGAGCAGCCGGATTCGGAGATTTCATGAAGCATCTCAGCGATTCCGGAGTAGATTTCGTTACTGAATTGTTCAGCGCGTTGATGCAGGGAGAAGGGGCTCCGGAAAGTATAGCAGCCGCATTTGGGCAGATTGAGGAAAGGAGCGGGGAGTTTGACGCCGTGGCTTTTATCAGAGGCGGTGGAAGTAACCTGGACCTGGCTTGTTTTGACGACTATCTGATAGCAAGGAGCATAGCTATGTGTTCCCTTCCCGTCATAAGCGGAATAGGGCACGAGAGGGATAACCACGTATGCGACGAGGTGGCAAGCGTCAGGGTAAAGACTCCGACCGGAGCCGCTGATTTCATAATAGGAAAGTTCGCCGATGCCTATGCATCCCTTCAGGAAGTGTCCGGGAGGCTTTTTGCCGGAGTGGAAGACGCTCTGGCATCTCTGGAGGATGATTTGGAGAGGCTTTCCTCCAGTTTTTCCTCTTCCTTGAGAAACTATACGGAAGTCAGGACAGAAAAGCTGTCAAACCTCCATTTCAGGCTGGAGCAGGCGGCTCTTGGGAATATCGACGAGAGGCTTCACTACCTGGATAAGGTATTTACCTTGCTGCGGGGAGCTGATCCGTCGAGGATTCTGGAAAGGGGATATGGAATCGTGATTGCCTCAGGACAGAAGGTAACGGATATTTCCACGATCTCCGATGGTGTCCGGCTTACGATCATGATGAAAGACGGAAAGGTTAGCCTTACGGCATCGGATGTGGTAATTGAAAAGAAAACAGAACAATAATATGGAAGAACTGAAAGAAGACCTTACCTACGAGAAGGCGATAGCCGAACTCGAGGCAATCGTGGAGAGGGTGGAGGACAAGAACGCCCCACTTGACAGGATTGAGGAAGACATCAAAAAGGGTATGGCCCTTATCGCCTTCTGCAAGGGAAAGCTAAGGGGCTACAAGGAGAGAATCTCCGCGATTATGGACGAAAACGATCAGGAGCAATGAGTGTAGCTACGACAGGATTCTTTGACGGAATGCACCTGGGTCACCAGAAGGTGATACTTACCGCAAAGCGTATCGCTGAGGAGAAAGGCCTTAAAAGCCAGGTTGTGACCTTCTGGCCGCATCCGCGCAGCGTACTCCAGCAGGAGGCTTATGACCTTAGGCTTCTGACTTCCCTGGAGGAGAAGAAGGCTCTTATCAAGGGTCTCGGCATTGACGAGGTTACGGTGCTGGAGTTTACCAGGGAGTTCAGCCTGCTGACAACTGAGGAATTCATAAAGGAGTATCTTATTGGGAAATGCGGGGTGAAAGTCCTGGTTATAGGTTATGACCACCATATAGGGCATGACCAGAGCAAGAGCCAGAAAGACATGATGGATATCTGCCGACGCTGCGGACTGGAAGTCGTCAGGGTGGATGAGTTCACGCTGGACGGACAGGTTCCTTCTTCCACCAAGATCCGCCATATGCTGGAGAAGGGGGATGTTGCCGGTGCATCGGCTTTCCTGGGCAGGGATTATGTTTTGAAGGGAGTTGTGGTTTCAGGAAACCATCTGGGAAGAACCATCGGATTCCCGACCGCAAACCTCAAGCTCTACGATCCTCTCAAGCTGATTCCCGGCAATGGTGTCTATGCCGTGAAGGTGGCTTTGGGAAAGCGTCGGTTCAAGGGTATATGCAACATTGGGGTCCGTCCTACCGTAAGCAACGGTAATTATATTTCGATCGAGACTCATATCCTTGATTTTAACGAAGATATATATGGCCTTGATTTGAAGCTTGAGTTTGCCGGAAGGCTCAGGGACGAGAAGAAGTTTTCTTCCCTTGATGTCCTGAAGCTCCAGCTTGAAAAGGACAAGGAGAGTTGCATTAAATATTTTTTGTAAATTTGCATTGTAAAACACAAACGCAGGGGAGTCCCTTCCGGGATTCTTCTTAATTTTTATGTTATGGCAAAAGTACATTATGTAACAGCAGAAGGCCTGGAGAAACTCAGGGAAGAGCTCAACGATATGATTTCCGTCCAGAGACCGGCCATATCCAGAGCAATCGCGGAGGCAAGGGACAAGGGTGACCTTTCCGAGAATGCGGAGTATGATGCCGCTCGCGAGGCCCAGGGACTTCTTGAGCTGAAAATAAGCAAGATGCAGGATCTTATCGCTAACGCGAAGATCATAGATGAATCCCAGATAAACACCGAGCAGGTGGGAATGCTCAACAAGGTTACCGTAAAGAACCTTAAGACCGGAGCCAAGATGGTCTTCACCCTGGTGGGAGAGAGCGAGGCCAATCTGGCCGAAGGCAAACTGGCGGTTTCTACTCCGATAGGCAAGGCCTTGTTCGGAAGGAAGAAAGGTGAGGTCGTTGACGTAAACGCCCCTGCCGGTATCATCAAGTTCGAGATCCTGGACATTTCACTCTGACACTTTAAACCACAAGAAGATGGCTTCAATATTTTCAAGGATCATAGCGGGAGAGATTCCTTGCTACAAGATCGCCGAGACAGAAGATTACTTTGCATTCCTGGACATTTCTCCGGTTCAGCTGGGGCATACCCTGGTGGTTCCGAAGGTTGAGAAAGACTATATCTTCGATTATGAAGACGAGTACTACGCCGGTCTGTGGAAATTTGCAAAGAAAATCGCCGAGGCTCAGAAGAGAGCTATCCCTTGCCGCAAGATAGGGGTTGCCGTAATCGGTCTGGAAGTGCCTCATGCACACATACATCTGGTGCCTATGAACAACGAGGGAGACCTCGATTTCGACGGTGCCAAGAAGCTGCATCCTGCTCCTGAGCAGATGGAGGAGATCGCAGAAAAGATCAGGAAGGAACTTTAGTATATTCAGCGACGGATTATGAAAAAGCTTATTTATCTGGCCGCCCTGCTTGCATTCTGCGCCTGTTCCAGCGACAAGGCATCCCTGAAGGTCAGGGTAGAAGGTGCCGCTAACAAGAACATTGTTCTCAGTCTTTTGAACGTCAGCAAGGTTGATGTGGTGGATACTCTCAAGACCGATGCTGCGGGCAAGGCTTCCGTGAAGATAGATCTACCATACAAGTCTCCGAACTTCTACTATCTGGATTATAACGGAATCCGCATTGCATCCCTTCTCCTGGCTCCTGGAGACAGAGCCAAGGTAGAGGTTGATTCCAACGGACGCAACCTCAAGATTTCCGGCAGCAAGGAAAGCGAACTCCTCCAGAGCGTGGACGAGGCCATAAACAAGGGGCAGAAATCCTTCGACTCCCTTAGCGTGCAGCTGATAACCTGCAACGAGATCGGGGACACGGAGTCAGTCAAGAGGCTTCGCGTGGAGCTGGGCAGACTCTATGTCAACCAGAAGCAGGCGGCAGTCAAGCATCTGGTGAAAAACCCTTATTCCTTCACCAATCTGAGGAATCTATATAGGGAGTTCAACGAGAACTTCCCGCTGTTCTCGGAATTGACAGACGGGGTTTACTTCCGTCAGCTTGCAGATTCCCTTCAGACTCTCTATCCTAATTCTCCATATGTTGCAGCCCTGGACAAGGAAGCCATCTCTCTGTTCAACGAGATGGACCTGTCTTACAGGATGAAGGATGCTACGCAGATCAATTTCCCTGAGATAGCCCTTCCTGACACAAACGCTGAGGTCAGAAGCCTTACCGATCTTTCCGGGAAGCCGTTCATCCTCCTTTTCTGGGACCCTTCTGACAATAACCAGAAGATGTTCAACGCTGAACTTGAAAAGATCTACAACCAGTTCAGCGGCCGGGGATTGCAAATCTATTCCGTATGTGTAGGAACAGACAAGGCATACTGGAATTCCATAGTGAACCGTTTCCCTTGGATCAATGTCTGCGACGGAAAGGGAGCATCAAGCCCGGTACTGGTTCAGTACAACGTGACAAAACTTCCTTCCATGTTCATCTTCAACAAGGACGGAGAAATAGTAGGAAAGGATATTTTTGACAACAAGGGACTGGTTAAAGCAGTTTCTTCTGTTTGCCAGGAATAAACTCTTTAAGATAGAAAGGCTGGAAATAGGCGAGGTCTGCAAACCTTCCTTCTTCCAAAGCCTTGGCGGCATCGGTCCTGAGACCTGAGGCAAGTGGAGCCTGGTCCAGGATCGTTGCGTTTTTAGGAAGGGCTCCTAGTTTTTCTTCCAGAAGACGACCGAATTTCGGGGCTCCGTTTCCGGCAAAAAGCACAGGACCTTCTTCGAGGAGGTTCCTGAAACTGTTTTCGTCCAGTATCCTGGCCTCTGTCTTTTCCTTCTGGAGGCAGTCCCCGTCAAAAACGGCGGTATAGACTTCCATCCTTCCGGCATCAATCATCGGAACTATGTGGCTGAATCTCTGGCCGGTTTCTTCCACGGCGCAGCGGGCAATGACGGCAAGGGTGCTGATCCCGATCAGCCTGGTCTTGGCGGCGTAGGCGATCCCCTTTGCCAGGGAGACTCCTATCCTGAGTCCCATATAACTTCCGGGACCTTCACTGACAGCCACTGCAGCCAGCTCGGAAGACTTTACTCCGTTTTCTTTCAGAATCCCGTCGACCAGCGGAGCCAGAACCGTATCGTGGCTTCTGGCTATGCGGCATACTTTCTGAGCCAGGAGGACATCCCCGTCAGAAAGAGCTGCCGAGCAGGTGTCGGTCGCCGATTCTACTAGAAGAATGAATTTGCCCATCGCTGAGGAAGATTATTTTGTTTTTGCCTGGGATGTCTTGACTTTTGATCCGTCTTTAAGAGTCTTGCTTATTGCTGCAAAAGGCCCCGTTACGACTACAGAAGTATCTGAAAGTCCATCTGTGATCTGAACGTGGGTCATATCCTGGAGACCGGTCTTTACGGCTACAGGATGAACAGTCTGGTCTTTTGCGGAATAAGTGAATACAAAGGCCTTCCCACTTTCTCCAAGGTCGCTCCTGGAAGTAACTGCTGAAACCGGAAGGGCGAGCACGTTTTCGGCCTTGCTGGTCTGGATCTGGACGGAAGCGCTCATTCCAGGACGGAACGGTGATGAGTTCTCGGCAAGAAGATCGATATAGGATTCAGGAGAAATCCTGACCTTGACCTCGAATGTTGTAGCCTGGTCAAGTCCTGCTGTGGCGGAAGTCTTTGAGGAATTTGCAACCTCGGTCACCACTCCGTAGAATGTGCGGTCTGTGTATGCATCAACTGTGATCTGGGCGCTGTCTCCAGGATTGAGGCGGATGATGTCATTCTCGTTCACGTCCACCAGAACTTCCATCTGGCTGAAGTCAGCCACGCGGAACATTTCCGTTCCGGCCATCTGGCTGGTTCCCACAACCCTCTCTCCCAGTTCAACGCTCAATTTGGATATGATGCCGTCCATAGGAGAATATATGGTGGTTTTCACGAGATTTTCCCTGGCTTCCTTAAGTCTGGCTTCTGCGCTGGAAATGTTGTACTTGGCTCCGTCCAACTGCTGCTGGGCTACATCCCACTCGGCGCTGGCGGCTTCATATTCCGCCTTGGAAACCGTCCTGAGTTCATAGAGCTTGGCGTAGCGGTCGTAATTCTGCTTTGCCCTGAGGGTCTGGGCCTGCTGCTGCTTGTAGGAAGCCCTTGCGGAATTTACTGATGCCATTGCCTGGTCTACGGCTGAAAGGTAAATGTCCTGCTTGATCTTTATTATGAGGTCTCCTTTCCGAACCTGGTCTCCTTCCTTGACGTGAAGTTCCACGATTTCTCCGGAAACGTCAGGGGAAATCTTCACCTCCGTAACCGGCTGGATCTTGCCGTTAGCCGGAATGGTTTCCGTAATGGTCATCCTCTCCACCTTTGAAGTTTCAACCACAGGGGTCGTGTCTTTCTTGCACGTCTTGGATGCAATCATCAGGATCACTATCAGGACCGCTGCCGCTATCCACCAGATGCTCTTTTTCTTCTTTGCCATTGGTTTCAGTTTATAAGTTTATGGCTTTGCCTTTGTAGAAATCCAGGATCTTCACCTCGAACAGATATTGGTACTTGGCCTGGTAATAGGCACTTACCGCCTTGAACAAGTTTGTCTTGGCGATGTTGTAGTCTGTGGCGTTCATCATCCCCACGTTGAACTTGTTTTCCGTATAGGTGAAGGATTCCTGTATGCTTCTCATGTTTTCTTTTGCAGCCTTCATCCTCTCAAGGGCGTTGAAGGCCTCGTTATATGCCGTCTGGATCTCCTTGTACAGGGATTGCTTCTGCAACTCTAGCATAATAGCCGTATTCTGTGAAGCCAGCCTGGCATTGCGGGTCGCTATCCTTGAGGACAAACCGTTGAAAATAGGAATGTTCAGGGAGAAACCCACTGAAGGGTTCTTGTTATGCTCGAACTGGGTGAAGAAAGCCCCGCTCTGCCCGTCTGTATAATAGGATCCGTAGCCTGCCTGGACAGAAAGGGATGGCATCATCCTAGCCCTTATGGCCTTGTAATCGTATTTGCTTTTTTCAAGATTGTACTCAGCGATTTTTACCTGCGGCAATCCGAGTGCCTGGGCATAGATTCCATCCACCGTACCTTCCGGAAGAAGGCCTTCGTTCATGGTACTGTCCGGAGCCGCAATGTCGAAATCCTTTTCCATCTCACGCGGAAGATCCAGAAGCTGCATCAGTGTAAGAAGGTTGGTTCTCACGTCTGAAGAAGCGCTGACCAGCTGGGATTTCTCGTTGGCCAGCTGGGCCTGAACCTCCAGCAAGGTGCTGTAAGCCTGGCTTCCGGCATCAACCAGCTTGGCGGTACGGTCCACCTGCTCTGCGGTGCTGTTGCAGGATTCGATGGCGCTGCGCTCGATTTCCCTGGCCAGCAGCAGCTGAAGGTAAGCCCTGGTGATCTGTATCGTGATGTCGTTCTTTACCTTTTCCACCTGTTCCCTTGCGATCTGGAGGGAGGTGTAATTGCTTTTTATGGAATTCACCTTTGCGAATCCGGAGAAAATTGCGGCGGATGAACTGAGGCTTCCGCTGGTGGACATGTTCCTTTTGTTCTTGATGATTTCCAGTGTCTGGAGGTTTACGCTTCTTCCCCAACTCATGTTATGGCTCACTCCTGCATTAACGCTCGGGGCCAAATCCCATTTTGACTGGGTGAGGTTTCCTTCCGCCTGCTCTACGCTTATCTCTTCCATCTTGACCTGGAGGTTATTCTGCCTTGCATATTCTATGCATTGCTGAAGTGTCCAGGGGCGGGAATTCTGGGCACGGGAACTGATGCATGTGGCAAAAACCAGAATGGCGTATATGACCAAAAATTTTTTCATCGCGCAAATATAGTAAAAAGGAGGCTGACAGCTGCCAGCCTCCTTTTCTGAATACATACATTTCATTTGGCGTACATCTTCAGGATTTCCATAGGGATGTTCTGGACATTCCGCCGGTTCTGGATGAAAAGTTTGATGGCCCTTACCAGTGCGCCAATACCATAACCAAGCGCTTCCATAAAGCGGGAGACATCCGCATCCTTCCCGCCGAATACCATAGTCTGCTCTGAGACAGACAGTTCAACAAATCCGTTCATATCCGCTCCTCCTTACTTGTTGGGAAATACAAACAGCGGCTTGCCTTCAAGCCCCTTCTTATAACCCTTGTAAAAGTCTTCGCCATAACTGATCACGAAATCGATGATGATTCCGAGAATCTTTGCGATCTTCCTGATTGTGTCGGGGTTAAGTCCGCCGCACAAGGAGAGGTCTTCGTCTGTTGCTTCGACAAAACCGCTCACTTTCATTCTCTTTTCTTCCATTTTGTCAACAGTGTTTGATTTCCGGCAGGGTTGGCGCGCCGGATTCCGCCTATGATTGACCGGTCAATTCTATGATATTATCGCAACAGCCAGCCACTCTCCCGTCGTGGGTTATGAGAATAATACACTTGCCGCTTGCCTTGAGGGAAAGCAACAGTTTCCTGAAATTATCAAGAACCGTTTCATCCATATTTGACGAGGCCTCGTCAAAGAGCATTATGTCCGGGTCTGTATACAACATTCTGGCTATCAGAACCATCTGCTTCTCTCCCGAGGACAGTTTCATTCCGCCTTTGCCTAAGGAGGAAAGCAATCCCTTGTCTGCATTCCGGAGAAGCCTCTCCCCTCCGGCTGCCATAAGTGCTGCGGTAGCACGTTCCGCTTCAGATATGTCTATGCTGGTGTCCCTCCTTCCGGGGGACATTGCGATGTTGTCAAAGATGGTGGCATTGAAAAGGTGAGAGTTTTGAGGAATAGATGCGATTTGGCTCCTCCAGCAAGTAGAATAGATAAGTGAGATATCAATGCCACCATAGGTTATCTTTCCGCTGTCAGGGCGGTAGTCTCTCAGAATCAGCGATGCCAAAGTGCTCTTGCCGCATCCGTTAGGTCCACGGACCCCGGTAACCGCACCGGCGGGAAATGTGCAGCTGAGATTCCTTATCAATGGTTTTCCTCCGCGATAGCGAAAACTTACATTATCTAATATCAGGTCTTTAGCCTGTCCTTTCTTCATCCTTACAGTCACTTTTTCATCAGGGATTTCCTCAGAAAACGATGTTATCCCGTATATTCTGTCCGAGGCCACAAGAGCCTCGTTCATAAGAGCGTCAAAATGAACCAGAGTGCTGGCCGGGGATATGAAAAAGGCGCTGAGGCTCCAGAAACTCACAAGTTCCCCGAGGCTCATTTTCCCGCCCAGCACGGCTGCGCCACCTATAATGAGTATGGCTCCCAAAATGATCTGGTTCAAGGCATTGGAAAGCCCTCCGAAAAGAGCTGATATCTTTCCCGCCCTGAATCTTTCGAAAATCAGGGCGGAGAAACTGCTGTTGAAAGCAAGGCTGGAAGTATCAGTGCCAAAATGCCGGATGGCTGCCTGTCCCTCGATGCAGTCCATGACATCGCTTTCAAAACCGGCCGCAGCTCCCATCACCTTCCGGCTCAGGCGCCGGTTCTTCCTGTCTGCCACGGCCACAAGGATCGCATAGGCTGGAATGCAGGCCATAAGCATTGCGGCAAGACGGCTGTAGAAGGAAAACATCAGGGCGCATACTCCGACGAGGGTTACTGCACATACGCTGAAACTCACGATCCCTTCGCAGATGAAAAGCCTGATTTTGACCGTATCGGAAAGGCGGCTTTCAAGTTCTCCCTTGGAATAATCGCGGAAGAATCTCTCATCCATTCTGAGGATTCTCCTCATAAAGCCTATGATCAGCGAATTGTCAATTGAGAGACCTCCCTTCAGAAGGTAGAGGTCCCTTAGATATCCTATGGCCAGAGACAGGGGAATCATCGCGACTATGACAGCGGCCAGGGCGATCAGCCAGCTTAGGTTTCCTTCCGGAATGGCCTTGTCTATAAGCATCTGCATCAGAAGGGAATTGCATATTCCCATAGCTGACAGAACAATGGATCCGGCCAGGGCAAGGATAATTTCTCTGCGGTGCATATCCAGAAGGCGAAGGAGCCTGAGTCTTCTTCCAGAGGTCCGGTCTTCTTCACGATATCCTTCCCCCGGGCCGGCAAGAATGACATAACCGCTCCATCTTCCTGCAAGATCCGCAATATTCACCCTCCCTATCCTTTCCCTGGCAGGGTCCATAACCTCCACACTTTTCCTCCCCACTTTATAAATGACCATATAATGCAGCAAACCTTCTCTGGAAACCGTGTGGATGATGACTGGTCCTGTGGCTTCTTTCAGGTTTCTCAGAAGGGAGATCTTTCCCCCTATATTCAACTTTTCAAACCCTTCTGCCCTCATTGGCTTGGCATTCAGGCCAATGGCTGCTGCTCCGTCTGCCAGACCGCGCAGTGTTATCCCGTCTGGGGAACATCCGCACTCCCGCCTGAAGCGCTCAAGCGGCAGCTTTACTCCCCACCATGCCGCAACGGCTGCCAGGCTCGCGGCCCCGCAGTCATAGGAGTCAGTCTGCCTTATGTGAATCTTCCTTCTCATCCGAGCAATACCGCTAATGTCCCCAGACAAAGGCAAAGGCCGGCAATGATGAGAAAGAAGTACAGAATAAGTCCACCGCGTCCGGGAGCGTCAGCCGCCCATTCCGGACAGCGTTCCAGATCTTTGGCAAAGCCGTCGAGAATACCATCCTCCTGTTTCCCTTTCCTTTTCATCGCCGATTGTTTTTGTCGATGCAAAGATGCGCTCAGACAGGAGGGTTTTCAAAACCATCCGGTAAAATTTACCCGGTACGATTCCGGAATCGTACGGAAATGGACAACTTTTTTAAGGTGAGGGGGTTAAGCCGCAGTTATCTTACCGAACATCTCCTTGATGAAAGGCAGGATCTTGTCTGCCGCCTGGTTAAGCAAAGCATAGAATTTACTCTGTGCAAGATACTCCGGAGTTTCAATCTGCATTGCTTGGAGGGCACTCTCTGTCAGCGATGCTATGGCAATCAGCAGCACGGCTATTTTCAGAAGGCAGAAAACGGCACCGAAGAACCTGTTCACTCCACCCAGGACCGTAAGCCCGAGGACCTTCTCCAGGCCTTTGCCAATCAGATGGCAGATGAGGATGATGGCAAGCACGAGAACTATGTAGACAACCACCTTGACAACGGATTCATCCTGGCCTTCGCCCAGCCAACCGCATACGATGCCGGTTAGGTAAGGGGTGAATTTTGACGCTCCCCAGATTCCGATCAAGACTCCCAGGATGGATACCAATTGAGCTATGAAACCTTTAATGGCTCCCCAGATGATTGCGATTACACCTATAACGATGATTGCAATGTCGATTATATTCATAATTCAAAGTCTTTTTGCCTGTCTTATGCTGCAAATATATTCAAATTGTATAAATTTGTCACCTTAAAAACAAGAGAGGATTATTTAATATGGGTTTCGCAGAGTACAAGAAATTCGATCCGGTAGAAATCGGAAGAGAAGTTCTAGACAAATGGAAGCAGGAAAAGTGTTTCGAGAATGTTAACAAGGCAAGGGAGGGCGCTCCACGTTTCGTGTTCTTCGAGGGTCCGCCTTCCGCTAACGGAAAGCCTGGCATTCACCACGTTATGGCTAGAAGCATCAAGGACGCTTACTGCCGCTACAAGACTCAGAGAGGTTTTCTGGTAAACCGCAAGGCCGGCTGGGACACTCACGGTCTTCCGGTGGAACTGGGCGTGGAGAAGATGCTCGGCATAACAAAGGAAGATATCGGAAAGAAGATTTCCGTTGATGAATACAACACGGCCTGCCGCAAGGAGGTAATGAAATATACCGCGGAGTGGGTGGCCCTGACCGAGCAGATCGGTTACTGGGTAGACATGGATAATCCTTACATCACCTACGACAACCGCTATATAGAAACTCTGTGGTACTTACTCAAAGATCTGTATAACAAGGGGTTGCTCTATAAAGGCTATACAATCCAGCCTTATTCCCCGGCTGCCGGAACCGGTCTGAGTTCACACGAGCTCAACCAGCCAGGCTGTTACCGTGATGTTAAAGACACGACAGCAACCGTCCAGTTCCAGGTCAGGAAAGACGAAAAGAGCGCTTTCCTTTTCAAGGGAGTGAACATCAGCGGAGACGAGTCTGAAGGAAACGAACTTTCTGAAGGCGAACTCTTCTTCATCGCCTGGACAACCACCCCTTGGACCCTGCCTTCAAACGTGGCGCTTTGCGTAGGGCCTAACATCGAGTATGTTAGAGTTGCTTCTTCCAACCCATATTCCGGAAAACCTGCAATCTACATAGTTGCAAAAGACCTTGTGGAGGTCAACTTCAAGAAGGTTGAGCACAAGGTCCTGAACAGCTTCAAGGGTAAGGATCTGGAAGGCATCAGATATGAGCAGCTTCTGCCGTGGATACTTCCGGAAGAGAACACGATGAGAGTTATCTGCGGAGATTTCGTCTCTACAGAAGAAGGTACCGGAATCGTTCACATCGCTCCAACCTTCGGCGCGGATGACGACCGTGTCGGAAAGCAGAACAACATCGCTCCTTTCACCCTCAAGGACAAGGAAGGCGTATGGCGCCCTATGGTTGACCGTACCGGAAAGTTCTTCAAGACAGAAGACCTGGACGAGGAATTCGTAAAGACACGTGTAAAGGACGAGTACCTGAAATATGCCGGAAGATATGTCAAGAACGCCTACGATTCTTCTCTTGCTCCTGATGCAGAGACTCTTGACGTTGATATCTGCGTTCAGATGAAGATGGAGGGCAAGGCTTTCAAGATAGAAAAGCACGTTCACTCCTATCCTCATTGCTGGAGAACCGACAAGCCTGTCCTGTACTATCCTCTGGACAGCTGGTTCATCAAGGCAACTGCTGTAAGGGACGAGATGATAGAGCTCAACAAGCAGATAAACTGGAAGCCTGAAAGCACTGGTACCGGACGTTTCGGAAAATGGCTGGAGAACCTTCAGGACTGGAACCTTTCCAGAAGCCGTTACTGGGGAACCCCGCTTCCAATATGGAGAACTGAAGACAAGAAGGAGGAAAAGTGTATCGGTTCTGTCGCTGAGCTTTATTCGGAGATAGACAAGTCTGTGGCTGCTGGGATTATGAAGAGCAACCCTCTGAAAGACAAGGGATTTGTTCCGGGTGACTTCAGCGATGCCAACTATGATAAGATAGACGTCCACAAGCCTTATATTGACGAAGTGGTTCTTGTCAGCGATGGCGGAAAGCCTATGTATCGCGAGTCAGACCTTATCGACGTATGGTTTGATTCCGGAGCCATGCCTTACGCACAGGAGACCCTGAAGGCTCTGGGTTCTCCGGAGTTCGGCCAGACTGCTGACTTCATCGCCGAAGGAGTTGACCAGACAAGAGGATGGTTCTACACCCTGCACGCTATCCACACCATGGTCTCCCATACTCCTGCTTTCAAGACAGTGGTTTCCAACGGTCTGGTGCTGGACAAGAAGGGAGAGAAGATGAGCAAGAGGCTCGGAAACGCCGTGGATCCTTTCGACCAGCTGGACAAGTACGGAGCAGATGCTCTCAGATGGTATATGCTTACCAACGCCCAGCCTTGGGATAACCTCAAGTTTGATGAGGCCGGTGTGGATGAGGTAAGGCGTAAATTCTTCGGTACCCTCTACAACACGTATTCCTTCTTCGCCCTCTACAGCAACGTGGACGGCTTCACCGGAAAGGAAGATGAAGTTCCTGTTGCCCAGCGTCCTGAGATAGACCGTTGGATCATTTCTTACCTCAACTCCCTGATCAGGGACGTTAAGGCGTGCTACGACGATTACGACGTTACCACCGCCGGCAGGAAGATCCAGGAGTTTGTCTGCGACCATCTCAGCAACTGGTATGTAAGACTTAACCGCAAGAGATTCTGGGGTGGTACGATGAACCAGGACAAACTGGCCGCTTACCAGACACTTTACAGCTGTCTCGAGGCTGTGGCCATCCTGTCCGCTCCGATTGCTCCGTTCTATATGGACCGCCTGTTCCTGGACCTTAACGCCGTTTCCTGCCGCCATACTGAATCCTCCGTCCACCTGACCCTTATGCCGCAGGAGGACGAGAGCCTTATAGACAGGGATCTGGAAGACCGCATGGCTCTTGCCCAGAAGAGCACTTCAATGGTGCTTGCCCTCCGCCGCAAGGTCAACATAAAGGTTCGCCAGCCACTGTCCAGACTGATGATCCCTGTAATCGATTCCAAGGTCCAGAGCCAGCTGGAGAAGGTCCAGAACATCATTCTCAGCGAAGTAAACGTAAAGGAGATAGAATATATCACCGATACTGAAGGCCTGATTACAAAGAAGATAAAGCCTATGTTCAAAACATTGGGTAAAAAATATGGCAAACAGATGAAGGAGATTTCATCAGCATTTGCTAACTTTACACAGAAAGATATCTCGGAGATAGAGCGCAGCGGGGAATATACCATGCATCTTCCAAGTGGAGACGTGGTGCTCGAGAGGGGAGACTACGAGATTTCTTCAGAGGACATGCCGGGCTGGCTGGTTGCTTCCGAAGGCTCCCTGACCCTGGCTCTGGACATCCAGATTTCGGATGAACTCAGACGGGAGGGAACCGCAAGGGAACTTGTCAACCGCATCCAGAACCTCAGGAAGGATTCCGGATTCGAGGTTACGGACAGGATATCCGTAGTTGTGGAATCCCAGCCGGATATCGCTGAGGCTATAGAGGGAGGCTTCTCAGCCTATGTCTGCGCGCAGACTCTGGCAAACAGCCTTACCATTGCCGAGGCCTCCTCTCCTGAACTGGAGGGTGCCAGCGAGGTTGAGTGGGAAGATGGTAAAACATTGAAAATTAAAGTTGAGAGATAATAACAAGTAAAACATCCAATTATGGCAACAAAAGTGAAGAAGGCAGCCAAAGTGGCTCCAAAGAAGACTGCCCCGAAGCCGGCAGCAAAGAAAGCCGTTGTGAAAAAAGCAGAGCCTAAGAAGCCTGTGGCAAAAGCTGTTGCCAAGAAGCCTGCTAAGGTGGCTGCTCCAAAGAAGGTTGCAGCTAAGGCAAAGGCTACTCCTGCAAAGAAGGCCGTTGCAAAGGCCCCTGCCAAGAAAGTAGTTGCAAAGGCCAAGGCTCCAGCCAAGAAGGTGGTAGCCAAGGCTCCTGCAAAGCCTGTAAAGAAAGTAGTTGCAAAGGCCAAAGCTCCAGCCAAGAAGGTTGTAGCCAAAGCTCCTGTCAAGAAGGTTGTGGCTAAAGCCCCTGTCAAGAAGGTTGTTGCCAAGGCTCCTGTAAAGAAAGAGGCTCCAAAGGCTCCAGCCAAGAAAATTGAGGTTAAGAAAGCCCCTGTAAAGGTTCCTGAGACAAAGCCGGTAGCTCCAAAAGAAGAGGCTAATGTTCCTAAGGTTCGCTACAGCGACGCTGATCTTCAGGAGTTCAAGAAGATTATCCTCGAGAAGCTTGCCAAGGCAAAGGACGATTACGAGATGCTGCGTTCTGCAATCACCCACCGCACCAGCAACGACGTGGAGGATACTTCTCCATCGTTCCAGGTCATCGAAGAGGGTGCATTCTCCCTTTCCAAGGAGGAGAGCAGCCAGCTTGCAAACCGCCAGTACAAGTTCATCCAGAACCTCGAGGCCGCTCTGGTAAGGATCGAGAACAAGACCTACGGCATCAGCCGCAAGACAGGAAAACTCATTCCTAAGGCAAGGCTTCTTCTGGTACCTCACGCAACCCTTAACGTAGAGGACAAGGAGAGCAGATAACCTTATGAGTACCCGCGGAAGGAAGTGGACTATAGTCCTTATCGCGATCATCCTGCTTGCCATAGACCAGGCAATTAAGTTCTATGTCAAGCTGAGTTTCGCGTACGGGCAGGGTTTCGAGCTGTTCGGCCACAGCAAGTGGGCCCAGCTGCTGTTCATAGAGAACAACGGCATGGCCTTCGGCATGCAGCTTGGCGGCGTATGGGGCAAGATTCTCCTGTCCAGTCTCAGGGTTGTCCTCATAGGAGTTCTGATATGGTACATCAACCGCCTTATCAATAGGAGAAAGGCGCCTTGGGGTGTTGTCATCGGAATGACGATGGTTCTTGTGGGAGCAATCGGAAATATGATAGACAGCGCTTTCTATGGTCTGATATTCAGCGAGTCCAACTATGGCACCGTGGCCACTATGGTACCTTTCGGTCAGGGCTACGCTCCTTTCCTCCAAGGCAAGGTTGTGGATATGTTCTATTTCCCGATGGCTCATTGGACCTGGCCTGAATGGATGCCTTGGGTAGGGGGAAATGACTTTGAGTTCTTCCGTCCTATTTTCAACTTCGCCGATTCCTGCATAACCTGCGGAGTGATTTATATGATTCTTTTCCAGCGCAAGTATTTCGCGAGAAAAGAAGAGAATAAATAATAGGATAAATAATAAAGGAAAAAGCAGGGCTGAAAATCTTTTTTGCGGTTTTGATTAAATCGCTTATATTTGCAGCCCAATTGGAGAGATGGCAGAGTGGTCGATTGCGGCAGTCTTGAAAACTGTTGAGGTGAAAGCCTCCCGGGGTTCGAATCCCTGTCTCTCCGCAAAAAAAGGCAGACTGAAATTTCAGTCTGCCTTTTTATTTAACTTGAATTCAGCGCAAAATTCTACTTCTTGTAGCCGATAAGTTCCACGCCTTCATCGGCCATCGCCAGACTGATTTTCGGGTTGTTGGTCAAGTCGACTTTTGTAAGCTGGTTTCTGTCGCACATCAGCCATTCCAGCTTAGGATTCTTGCTGACATCCAGAGAAGTAAGCTGGTTGCCTTCGCAGTTCAGGGTGACGAGTTCAGGAAGGCTGCTCACATCCAGAGAGGTGAGCTGGTTATTGACGCAGTGCAGATTATTCAGGCCGGTGCACTTGCTTACGTCTATGCTGGCAATCTGGTTTGTGGAGAAGGCAAGGTCGGTCAGGCGAGTGCAATTGGTCACATCCAGGCTCGGGATCTGATTGTCGCTGCACTGAAGATTATACAGTTCTGTGTTCTTGGTCACATCCAGGGCGGTAAGCCCGCAGGAAGAGCATATCAGTTCCTTAAGATGAGTATTCTTGCTTACATCCAGGGTGCCGATTTTGTTGCTGGAGCAGTATAATTGCTTGAGCATAGGGTTATGGCTGATATCCAGACTGGTGACCTGGTGATACTCGATAACCAGAATCTCCAGGTTCGGGAAGTATTCGATGCCTTTCAAGGACTTCAGGGGCTCGTCATATTCCCATCTTGATTCGGATTCTTCGCTCGGATAAGGACTGTCAAACACAAGTTCGGTTACAGCGCTGGCTTCTTCCATTGAAACCTTGCCGTCTGAGTTGGTGTCGAAATTCTTCTTGCAGAGTGCGATGAAAGAAGGGTCGTCCATCTGGGAACATACATCGTCCACTTGAGGGAGGACAAATGCTTCTTCTTCCGGCTGTGCCTTTTCTGAGTTATCACTCTGGTTATTCTCTCCGCCATTTTTGCAGGAGAAGGCGATAAGGCAGGTTGAAGCGATGATCAATGAAGCAAAAACAAGTTTTTTCATATGTGTTAGTTTTAGTTCTAGTCAAAATTATTAAATATTGTCGATTCGGCAAAATATTGCTTAAATTTGTCTTATGTCAAGTATCGGCGAAAAGGGTTCCCTTGTTTCCGAATTATACGGAAGGCATCGCTCATTCCTGTGTTTTTACGCTATGGGCTATGTGGATTCCTATGCCGAGGCGGAAGATATAGTCCATTCCGTTTTTGAGAAGATGCTTTCCAGGGATATTTCCCTGAAAGATACCTCTGCCATTGATTCATATCTGATATCAGCTGTAAGGAACAGTTGTCTCAACCATATTTCCCGAAAGAAAGTCCACGGGAAGTATGCTTCTCACATATTGTCTGAAAATGAGGATTCTGAGGACAGGGGATTTGTCAATTCCCGTATAGAGGCGGAGATTCTGTGGGAAGTCTTTTCAAAGGTTGAACAGCTGCCCCACGGGTGCCGCCAAGTGTTCAAGCTCAGTTACCTTGAAGATCTTAGCAACCAGGAGATTGCAGACCGTTTGGGTATATCCGTCAATACCGTCAAGAGCCAGAAAGCCCGTTCCAAAGAGCTGTTGAAAGAATCGCTGAAGGATCTTTTTGCCGTGGCCGCGATAATTTTCGGACTCTGATTCCATCCTTTTCCTGTCTTTGATTGTCTATATAATAGCAGGACATAGTGTGCCTGTTGCTGATTTATGGATAATATCAACGAAGAAAGACTCAAGCATCTTCTTGTAAAACACATGCTTGACGATTTGGATGAAGGGGAGCGGGAGGAACTCGGGAAATGGAAAGCCGTTTCCAGGGAAAACAGCCACCTGCTGGAGAGGTTGTCCGATTCCTCTCACATCAAAAAACGCTACCAAGATTTCATGACAGCCGTTTCAGGCAGGGAAGTTTCTTCCCGTAAGGTTCCCAGGCGTTATTTCTGGGGTTTAGCCACAGCGTTGGCGGCCGCAGCCGTCCTGCTGGTGTTCCTACTGGTTCCCGGGCTAAGGGGCGGGAAGATGATAACCTATACCGCGCCTCAGAAGGGAATCGCGCATCTTGTCCTTCCGGACGGATCCCAGGTCTGGATGAAGTCATCGTCGACGATAACCTATCCGGAGCGTTTCTCTCGGAAATCCAGAAACGTGTCTTTTGCGGGAGAGGGTTATTTCGAGGTTATGGAGAATCCTTCCGCACCGTTTATGGCGGATTGCGACGCCTTCAAGGTGAAGGTTACAGGAACCAAATTCGATATTAAATCATATCGCGATGAAAAACAAGGATTTGCCGCTCTGATCGATGGAGAGGTTTCCATAATTTATTCTGACAGTTGCGGAGTGGAAAGGGAAGACAAGATGGTAAGCGGGGAGCTTTCCGTTTTCGACAAGGCATCCCGCCAGAACAAGATCATGAAGGCAAACACAACCATTTATTCTTCCTGGATAGGTGGAGTTTACAGCTTCGAATCCGAGACTCTGGAGAGTATCCTGAAAGAAGTCAGCCGGTATTACGGTTATAATCTGATTTGTTCGGACAGCATTGTAAAGAACAAGGTTCTGTCCGGAAGGCTTCAGATGGGAGATGATGTTGAAAGCATTATCACCGCTTTCCGGGAATTCCTTCCTGGACACATTAAACTAGAATCTGACACCATTATTATTCAATAAATATTTTTGGCCTATGAAAAAAAGAGATTCCAAATCCCTTTTTATGCTTCTTGTGATGGCATTCGGCCTGTTGCTGACAACAGTAGGCTATGCTCAGAAGAAAGGTCTTTACGACGTAAAACTCGACAACCTTTCCCTGAAAGAAGCATTGATCAAAATTTCCACTCAATGTGGGTACTATTTTGTGTATGAGGATGCAGATCTTGCAGGGGCTCCGAGAGTTAACAAGGAGTTCAAGCAGAGCACCATCGAGCAGATCCTTTCAGGATGTCTGGAAGGAAGCCAGCTGACTTACTCCGTAAACAAGAAGAATGTTTACATCAAGAAGGCGGCCCCTGCTTCATCAAACGCATCTCAGAACAAGGCTTCCGCGACCACTTCCCAGCAGAACAAGCAGGGGTATGTGACCGGAAGAGTTACAGATGTGAACGGAGACCCTCTTCCTGGAGCCTATATCAAGGTTAAGGAGGATCCAACAGCCGGAACATCTTCTGATGCTGACGGAAACTACAGGGTTAGGATCAGCGATTTCTCCACCCCTAAGACTCTGGTTATCTCCTATGTGGGGATGCAGGAGCAGGAAATCAATGTGGGCGGCCGCCAGGTAATCGACATCACCCTCAGGGAAGAGTATAACAAACTCGACCAGATTGTGGTTGTAGGTTACGGCGCTGTCAGGAAAAAGGATATCGCCGGTTCTGTACAGAACGTGACATCCGACCAGATCTCCGAGACCAATAATCCAACCTTCGAGAAGGCTCTCCAGGGAAGGGTTTCCGGTGTGCAGATCATCTCCAATTCAGGTATTCCTGGAGGTTCTGTATCCATAAGCATCCGTGGTAGGGGATCCATCAACGCAGGCACCCAACCTCTGTACATCATTGACGGTGTGCAGATGACAAACGGCGGGCAGTCCACCAGCGTGGTGGAGAGCGCCAACGTGATGGGCGGTATCAACCCTAACGATATCGAGTCCATCACAGTCTTGAAAGACGGTGCTTCCGCTTCCATCTACGGAGCCCAGGCTGCAAACGGTGTAGTTATCATTACCACCAAGAGAGGTGCTGCAGGCAAGACACGAGTATCTTTCAGCGCATCCGTAGGAGCTCAGAAGCTGGCCCGCAAGGT
>CADAOA010000028.1:0-3206 GCA_902789435.1 uncultured Bacteroidia bacterium
TTCATTATGACAGCCTGCGCCCTGGCTGCCACCAGACTTTATCCTGAATGCCAGGACTATATGATATTCTGCCACATCGGAGACGAGAGCGCCCACCGCAAGATGCTGGAGGTTATGGGCGCCAAGCCTCTTCTGAGCCTCGGGCTCAGGCTCGGGGAGGGAACGGGAGCCCTCTGCGCCTACCCTATCATAGAATCCGCCGTGAGAATGATAAACGAAATGAACAACTTCCAAAATGCCAAAATCACCAAATATTTTTAGCCGTATCTGGGCCGCGTTCATATTCCTTACCAGACTGCCCTTCTGGAGACTCTACCTGCCCCCTAAGGAAGCCTATACCAGCGTTGTTGAACACTGGCCTCTTGTGGGATGGCTGACAGCCGCAATTTCAGCCGCAGCGCTTTATTTCATAGCGCCTTACAATATCCTCATTGCAGTTCTTGCCGCCATCGTCATCAGGATTCTTGTCACAGGAGCCCTCCACGAAGACGGGCTGGCGGACTTTTTCGACGGATTCGGCGGCGGTGGAAAAGACCGGGAGAGGATCCTTTCCATAATGAAGGACTCCCATATCGGAACATTCGGGGTGCTGGGCCTTATCTGTTACATACTGCTTCTGGGAGCCAGTCTGTTCTGCATTGCATCGGTGAGCCCTGAGTTTGCAGCCCTGACGGTACTTATGGCAGACCCGTTCTCCAAGATGCTTGCCGCACAGACCGTTATGGCAATGCCTTACGCCCGTAAGGAAGAAGAGTCAAAGGCCAGGAACATCTATCGCAGAGCCAGATTCCCTCAATACATCCTGCTCCTTCTGGAAGGACTGATTCCACTCGGGCTGTACATCTGGCTCACTGAACCGGACACTACCCAGGTTCTTATACTAGTCCTTGTGCCCGCCCTATTGTGCACACTGCTGAACTTGTTCATCTACAAGAGGATTAAGGGATATACAGGAGACTGCAACGGAGCCATTTTCCTGCTCACCGAACTTTCCGTTTACATTACCGCAACATTCCTGATCTGATGGAACTGATACTTGTAAGACATACGACTCCCAATGTTCCCAAAGGCACCTGCTACGGCTTTTCAGACGTGGATGTGGCCCCCACTTTCATCGCCGAGGCAAGTGAAACCCTAAATAACCTGAAGCAGTATCTCCCTGTTGACAAGGCTTTTACCTCCCCTCTCCAGAGAGCCGTAAAACTCGCGGAATTCTGCGATTTTAAAGATGCCGAAAAGGACGACCGGCTCAAGGAAATGAATATGGGAGAGTGGGAAATGCAGAAATACGAGGAAATCAAGGACCCCGCCATCCAGGACTGGTACCGCGACTATATGCACCTTCCTGCAACGGGCGGGGAAAGTTTCCCGGACCTTTACAACAGAGTGAAATCCTTCCTTGATGAACTTAAGAGCAAACCCTACACACGAGTAGCCGTTTTCGCTCACGCAGGCCCAATCGTATGCGCCGCGATGTATGCCGGTCTGTGCACAGAAGACAACCCGTTTTCCGTTGCGCCAACCTTCGGAGGCATACTCAAGATAACTATTTGAAAAAGAGGACGACAAAAATCTGCCGTCCTCGTGAAACACACCTATTTACTAACTTTCAACCATGTTATTCTTTGTCTCTTTTCCGTCTTTTCCTTCTGAAAAGGCGTATGACATATTTCACTCCAAGGACAACGCCTGTCAATGAGACAAACGCTCCTCCCAGAAGCAGGACCCACATGACTACGGTCCAGGCTCCCCTTCTTCCGTCGAAAATCTTGTACCTGAGGCTGTGGAATCCCTGATACAGCTGGAACTGCCACTTGGAATGAGTGTTGAAACTTCTGGAGTTTCCGCTGCACGGATCTATGTAATAAACGTTTCTGTCTTTGTTGTCAACCTGGATCTTCCATACAGGAAGCGGCTGTTTTCCCTTAAGGTCCAGATAGTAGCTGTCATACTCTTCCATCAGGCTCAACGATACGCCCTCACCTGGATGCACAGCCTCGACAACCGTCCTGACCTCGGCGCTGTCCAGATAGAGCTTTTCTGCGACCTGAGGCACAGAAGCATCTATGCACCGGCTTTCACCGTCAGAAAGCTGTATCTGGTAGAATGGATGGGATCCGAAGCTCTTCCACTCAACCTTGGTGATCCGCCCAGGATTACGGCTGAGAAGATCAGAAAGGCTCAGACGGTATCTTTGGAAATCTGTCATCCCGGTGCCAAGCGCCTCCCTTGAGTCATACTGCTTGTGCTCCCGTCCCAGCCATTCCGGGATCTGGGTCAGGGAATACATGCCGCTCAATATCCAGGTGAGCAGGAATATCCCGAAAACAGTGCCGAACACATGATGCCATCTGTACCACTTCTTCTTGTAAGGGCTCCTGAGACCGTTGCCTTTCCTGGCAGAGATACGGAAAGAGCGCACAGCCATCCAGAAACCTGAAAGCAGCATTATGATACCGAATACGGAAAGCCAGATAATCAAAGACTTCCAACCTTCAACATCTTGCCTGATCCAGGTGAAATACACCCAATGAGGAATCGCTCCCGCCCAAGCCCAGATCCTCTCGGACCTTGTGGTCTGCTGGAGGACTTCCCTGGACTTTGATGATATGTATATCTGTGTCCTGTCCTCATCGCTGAAGTAAAACTTGTAGATCGGAAAATCCTCCTTGAGCCTTCCGAAAGGAATCCATTGTTCCAGGGAATAGAGGGTATCTACCTTTTCTACAGGGGAAGGACACCACAGATATGCTACACGGAATATGCTTTCTTTCTCGTCAAGAACCTTGTATTCAGAGCTGTCGGCAAGAAATTCAGTCCTGTTTCCATATCCGGAACCAATCTCATACCGTGTCTGCCCAAGATATCGCCACAAAGAAGCGGAACGCACGGAATCCAGTCCGATCCCGTTTTTCAAGGCGATGCTGTCCAATGGCAACGTACCATATCCAAGAGGCTCAAACCTGGCAAGTTTTTCCTCCCTGCTGGCGGAAGGGAATCTGTGGTATATCATCACGATTCCGGTGACAAACCACATCAGGAAGAGGATACTGAGCAATGTGCCCAGTATCCTGTGTACAGTCCTGAATATCTTGTCCAAGAATTTAGAAAGCATACTGGACAGAAAGCATATAGTTTCTTGGCTGGCTTGGAACCATCTGGTTGCCAAGTGACTGGTTGAAATACTTCTCGTTGAAAAGGTTCTT
>CADAOA010000028.1:3211-24989 GCA_902789435.1 uncultured Bacteroidia bacterium
CCTGATGCCGTTCTTGAGGTTGTAGCTGAAACCGATGTTGGTCAGCCAGTATGAATCAAACCAGGTGGTGTTGGTGGCATTGCGGTAAACCTTGTCCTGGAAATCAACGTCAAAGTTCACGCCAAAACCCTTCAGAGCTCCGGAAGGAACCACATAGTCTCCCATCACAAAGAAAGTGTTCTTAGGGATTCTTGCATACTGCTTTCCCTTGGTGGCGTCAGAGTCCATATACTTGTTCTTAGCCATCTCCTTGACCTTTGCGTCTGTGTAGGCGTAGCCGGCGGTCAATACCATTCCAGTTACCGGAATATATGAAACTTCCACGTCAAATCCCTGTGAACGCATCTTGCCCACCTGTCCAACTACATTCTTCTCAAGTGTTTCTCCACCTATCACATCACCCTTGGAAGCTATGTTCCTTGTCATGTTGTACTTGTTGATGAGGAAGAGGGAGAAATCGGCCCTGAGTTTGCTGCTGATTTCATAGCGTGCACCAATCTCAAACTGTCCGCCCTTTTCCGGCTTGAATACTTCCTTGCCGTCCTCCGGCGTAAAGATTTTGCCGTCACGGTCAACATAGATGGTGTTGTCGTTGTAGAAAGTGCGTATAGGCTTGAAATATGTGCCGTAGGAAGCAAACAGCGAGAGGTCTTCAACAGGAAGGTAAACCACTCCTGTCTTGAAAGTGAAGGCACCTGTCTTGAGCTTTGAATACTTGTCAGAATCCACGTGGCCGTATTTCCTGCCGCCGTTTATGACGTCTATTCCGGAAGCTCTCTTGAAACTGTATGTGTCATATCTTCCGGCTACCATGAACTTCCACTTGCTTGTGAGATCCATCACATCGTGGAAATAAAAGCCCAGCATCCTGGTGAACTGTGGAGTAGCCTTGCTGAATTTGGTATCCATCCAGCCGATGCTGTGAGGATTGTAGGTTGTTCCGTGGCCTGTGAGTCCTGGACCAACGACATCATCCCCCTTGGAACCGAAAAGATAACCAGTATAAGTAACCCTGTCAAGATAAATGAAGGTATTGCCACCCATGAAGTTGACGGTCTTTGCCATATGGGAGAATCGCAGAGGATAACCGTAGTAGAGAGAATCCAGGCTGATGTAAGTGCGTACACCCGGCTTGGCCTCATAATACCAAGGGTATATCGGTTTGCTGCTGGTCAGATAGTCCAGCTCCTCGGTTGAGAAATAGTCTATATCGTCGTTCGTGTAGGAAATGTTCTCAGTCAGTTTCAGGTTGTCGTTGAACCTGTGAACCCATTTTGCGGAAACATTCCAGTTACGGTTGTACATTTCGTCAGACTCGCTGTTATATCTCCATTTGCGGTCCAGGCCCGGAAGCATATCGTTCTTTTTGAGATAAAGCTTCTCGGTTGCTGCATCATAGATGTCTGCAGTCATAAGGGCAGGAAGGCCTATTTCAGTTGCATAGAAATCATTTCCTCCACCAAACCTGACTTCTACCATATCATTTCTTCCGAAATCTCCGCCAAGAGCAAAGTAGCCTGAAAGCCTGCGGATACGGTTGTCTCTCCAGCCGTCCTGGTTCTGGTAGTTGAAGCTTGCCTGGTAATTTACCGGACCAAGCAGCTTGCCGCCAAAGGCCATCCTTGCGTTGGTGGTGTACCAGCTGCCATAGGAAATCTTGGCAAACATATGCTGCTGGGCAGATGGTGCTTTCCTTACGATGTTGATTACGCCACCAACTGCACTGGAGCCATAGAGAACAGAAGACGGGCCTTTGAGAAGCTCTATCTTCTCAACCGCAGAAAGATCCATGAAAGGATATGAGTTGTCTATAGCGGAACGTTCGTCCCTGACACCGTCCACCATAATTACAGAATGGTCAAAACCTCTGATCTGCATCTGCTGGAAAGCGCCATAGGAAGTCTGGATCCTGACTCCAGGAAGGAACTTGACAGCTTCCTGTATGTCTGAGATGTCTCTGTTTACAATAGACGTGGACTGGACAGTTGAAACGGCAACTGGAATGAACTTTAACGGTACGTCAATCTTGAGAACCTGCTGCTTGGACTTGTTGAAGTCAGTTACATAGAGTTCCCTCAAAGCATAGGTAGTATCTTTTTCGGTGCTGCCCGCTCCAGTATTCTGGGCATAGACTGAGCATACACCGGCAACTACACATGCGAAAGAAAGTAAAATCTTCCTCATATGAAAAAAGTGATAAAATTATTAATCCAGTTCCTTGCCCGGGAACTTGTGTTAACTGCGGAGTTCTGGCAGGTCTCCTGACTCTATCCTGAGGGCCTTCCCATTTCAGATGAAACAGTGGCTAGATTTCCAAAAATCCTGATGGATCGGATATTACAGTAGCGGGCACTGCTCCGGTTTCTCACCGGATTCCCTTTTAAAGTCTCAGGCCGAAAGGCCTTCGTCTCACCAAAATCCGATGCAAATATATAATTATTCCCGTCAAAATGTAACAATCTTGTTATTTATTTTCATCGGCGATAAGCATTATTCCTATATTTGCATCCAGAAAACATATACGAACCTACGCCTGAAATAATTGCCACTTTATTCCATACATTTAACCAAAGCATTGAATATGAGAAGATTATTTATCATCATTGCTGCATTGTCAGTTTTACTTTCTTGCAGACAGGAAAATACTTCAAAGGAAAATACCCCAGAACCAAAGGCTGCCATACTGATGGTCCACTTCGGAACCACCCACGATGATACAAGGGCCCTTACCATAGATGCCATCAACCAGAAAGTCAAGGACTCTTTTCCTGAGTGTGACGTATTCGAGGCCTACACTTCCAGAATCATAATCAAGAGGCTGAAAGAAAGAGGAATAGAGAAGCAGACACCTTCACAGGTTCTGGAAAGGCTCATCGCTGAGGGATATAAAAAGGTGTATATCCAGCCTACCAACATCATTACCGGGAAGGAAAACAAGACTCTAGGCCTGGAGGTGGGAAAAGTTAGGGATAAGTTTACAGATGTAAGGATAGGCAAAGCGCTTCTTTACAGTCTGGAAGACACGAGGGAAGTTGTGGCTATCCTGACAGAAAGGCACAGACAGAGTTCCGCAGACGCTCACGTTCTCCTCGTCGGGCACGGAACCGATGACCCCGGCAACGCCCTCTACAGCCAGACGGACTATATGTTCAAGTCTCAAGGCCACGCCAACTTTCACGTTGCCACCATTGAAGGTTTTCCGGAATTTGATGATGCACTGGCCCAGCTCCAGAAACAGAAGGCAAGGAAAGTTACCCTTGTTCCGTTTATGTTCGTGGCAGGAGACCACGCCGCAAACGACATTTCCCAGGACTGGAAGAAATCCCTTGAAGGCAATGGTTTCCAAGTGGATGTAAAAATGGAAGGCCTCGGGCAAATACCGGAGATCCAGGACATTTTTATCAGACATCTCAATGCGGCGATCGAATCTGGGGATGATGACTTCCTCCGGACAAAAGACAGCTACCTCAAATAATTGAATTAATTTTCGTATGTTTGTAAAGTACCGAAAAAACATACGAAATGGAAAACGCGTCATACTTTCAGAAACTCAAGTATGTCATTAAGCATCCTTTGGTTCTTCTGCCCACTCTTATAATCACGATAATCTGGATTGTTCTCGGAATCATCCAGTCAAGGTACAAGGAAACCCAGGCACTTTCCTGGATGAATTTCTTCACCTTTGCCCAGGGCGGACTTTTTGGAGGAGTGGCCGGATCCGTAGGAGGAATAGTTGGCAAGATTCTGATTGCATCGATTCTTACCGCTCTGCTTACACCGCTGTTCATTAAAGGCAGCCAGCCGTTCGCAGGCTTCGGAAAAGGCATCAAGGGATTCTTCAACAGCTTTGCTTTCAGCAGCTTCTCGGCAGTAGCCGTATTTATGCTTGGAATGGCCATCGCCCTTCTTGTCTACAGTTTCCTCAACATCACCCAGAGGTGGCAGGAATCTCTTGTGGGAATTGCCGGAGCAGTTGTACTGATCAAGAACATAGGCCAAAGGGGCGGTCTGCTTTTCAGCGGACTTTTCGGCCTTTTGAAAAAGATCTCAAAGAACGCCCCGTCGCAGACAGGAGTAATCCGCTTTCTCAGTGGAATGAGCGTAGGTTTTCTCGCTGGAACAGGCCTTAACTTCATGAATTTCAAATGGGCCTTACTTGTCGCGATTTGCGCCCTTATCCTTTCTTTGATATTCTTCATTCTCAAGTCTACCAGGAGAACGGCTGTTGCCGGAGCCTTCATTGTGGCGATTCTTGTCATTCCGCTCTACGCCCAGAATCTGAAAAAAGAAACTGATGAGCTGAGAAACGCAGCCAAGAGGCTGGAGCAAACCGAAGATGCCGTCAAGGACTTCAAGATTGACCCGAATTTCAACGCAGAAGAGTTCGGCGCTAAAATGCAGAACCTCCAGAGCAAGCTTGAAGATGCCCAGAGACGAGGAGACAAGAAAGAAATCAAGCGCATCTGCAACGAGATGGGGGCTATGTACACAAAGGCAACAGGCCGCACCATGGACTTCTACAAGATGTACACCGACTATTACAAGGAACATCCTTTAGATAACTCCGACAATATGCAGAAAGAGGAAAAAAAGAAAGAAGAGAGTGTTTCATCAGATGACTATCAAGAGCCAACCGGCAGAAAGAGCGGAAGAAAATCCTCTGGCACAAAGAGCGGAAGAAAATCTGGAAAGAAAGACTCTTCAGACAGGGAAGAAAATGATTCTTACAGCCACTATGACGCTGAGGAGAACGACTTTACAGACTCGGCGATAACAGGAGGATGGGCCGATGAAGACAGCTACAACGACGATGAAGGAGAGATGACCGCTCTTGATGTTGCTTCCGGAGTGCTTGGCGCAGCAGGAGCAGCGGGAGCAGCTGCTGGTGGTGCCGGAGGTGCTGGAGGAGCAGGATTAGGTGGTTTTGACGGATGGGACGGTCCTGACACGGGCGGAGAAGACTTCCCGGAAGATTCAGAAGACTTTGATTCTGAGGCTGAAGAAAGAGAAGAAGAGGAGGATGAACCTCAAGAGGAGAGCGGATCTGTAACTTCTTCCGAACAGGAACCTGCCGAGAATAAGGAGGAAGCTGAAAAGACAGAAGAGACTGAAACCGAACAGGCAGAGAAAACTGAAGAGGTTAAGGAACCTGAAGAAGTTGACGACTACAACTATGAGGCTGAAAGGGCTGCAAGGCAGGCAGAACAGGATGCCATAAACAAAAAGTACCAGGAGGCCTTCGACAAGGACTTCGAGAAGTTCAGCAAAACTTCAGACGAGGAAAGGATAAACAAGGAAGTGGAGAAGGAGATGAAGGAGCAGGAAAAGAGCGAGGCTGAACGTGCCCGTGAGCAGAGAATCCTGGATACGGCAGAAAAGTACGGAGTAAAGACCAAAGACGAGGAAGGTAAACAGAGAGATATCGACGATATCAAGAAAGACAACCAGAAAGCCATCAAAAGATTTGTCAACAAGGAAGTGTACAAGAACGAGCTGGCTATCCAGAAGATTTACAGCGATGTAGAGCTGGAATGCTCAGAAAAGATCGCGTCTGCGGAACTGGTGGACAACGTGGCAGAAGGCACTGTGAACATTCTGGGAGAGTGCACGGGACCGGCCGGAAGACAGGTCAAGAACTGGCACAACTTCACCAAAGCCACCCTTTTGGGAGCTGAAGAGGCCTATCTGGAAGGCAGAAACGTGGTTACAGGCACAATCGGCGGAATGGCCGAAGGAGCTCTAACCGTTGCCCAGAACGAGATGGGAGATGCTATGAAGGGCTTTGGCGGAGGCCAGATCAAGCAAACGGTGGCCACGGCAGCCGGAACCGTCTGGTTTGAGGGAACAAAAACCGTAATACACGACCTGAGCCGCGGAAAAGACCTGGAAACATCCATAGAACATGCCCAGGAATCTATGGTCAAGAAGACTGGAGAAGTCGCTATGGGGCTGATAGTCGGTGGAATAACAGACTATGGAACCGGAGTTGTGGGCAAGAATTACGGTGGAAAGATGAGCGTAAACAGCGTCTTCAACATGTACAAGATCGCAAACGCCACCAAAGCCGCCTCCACTGAAATCTACAGCAGGGCCCACGACAATATGACCGTTGGCGGGGAAAATATGTCTCATCATATTACAAGTGATTTCAACGACTGGAAAAACTCCAAGGTCGAACAGATGTACACCAATTATTACAGCAAGAATAAAGGAGAATAACTATGGATAACAAAAACAAATGCACCCCAGAAGAGGCCAAGAAGGCTTATTTTACCGGACACTATCCCTATATGGTCCAGGCATTCGCGATTGCCTCGATGAAAGTTCCCGCCTGGAGGCTGGCCAGTGACGGCACTCCTGTCCAGATGTTCGATGTTCTGCGCTTTGCCCAGAAATGGGACGATGAGCATCCGAGAAAAGAAGGAGACCGCAGTTTCTTCTACGTCAGCCTGGAAGGAGCCATAGGCTATTCTGATACCGGACTGGAATACCACATCCAGTGGATATTTATCCCGATGGAAGCGGGAGAGGAACGCGACAAGCTGGTCAAGCAGACCGTAAAAGAGTTCGAGCAGGCCGAAAAAGAGGAAGAGGCCGCACAGAAGGAAGGCTAGTCGGAATAACTCTTTGATACCAGTTTCCCGTCTGCAGTTATGCCTTCCAGCGTAATGGTGTATCCGTTCCGTGGAAGATCACTCTGGAAGAACTCAAACCTGATCTTCCCGTCTTCCTCCACTTCCAGCCTAGGATTCCAGTAGAGTGTTGAACGCTTGTCTGAGCCCTGAGGCGGGTTATAGCCCTTGATATCATATCGCGGAGAATAGAAAAACTTCGGCTTCTGCCAGCCGAGCGGTTTTCCGAAGCTCACATTCCACAGCGTATTGCTTGGTGCCTTGGTTTTAATGAGAACGGCACTTACGTTTGCACTGGTTCCATAGCCCATTTCTCCCATTGTGAACGGGGCGGCGTCTATTCCCTTGAGATAGACGACAGCCTCGACATCATCCATCATCATTCCTTCCAGCTCCATCCAGTCGCTCATTACAAGACCGTTCATATAGACCTTGATAGGCACCCAGTCGTTTCCGACGCTCCAGTTGGATGCTGAAGCCGGAACACGGCACAGAAGCACTCTGGTACCATCCCGCATATCAAGCCTGAGTCCCTGGCAGGTCTCGGCCAGATAATTGATAAGGTCATAGCTCTTGTAAGGTTCCAGACGCTTTCCTTCCCTTATCTGGTCGCTCTTGAACTCCCAGTTGGTCAGCGGAGAAATGCCGGAAAGAGTCTTTTTCCTGCCGTAAACCGTAATGGAATTGAGCTGATAGGAAAGATCTCCGCCAGCGTTGTAATAATTATCCTGGAATACTTTGGAAACCTCAGGAGTGTATTTCACTTTTTCGCGATTGAATACAAACTTGGTCAACGGGGCGAAAGAATCTTCGAAAATGACAGGCTTGTAGGAACGGTTGCCGTTGACACTGGTGGCACTTACGATAAATGTGGTACCATCCGGGAACGACAGGTCCCTGAGCTCGAAATAGCCATCCTTGTCTATCTTTCCGGCTGCGGCAAAATTGATAGAAGGAGCCAGGATAGCCACCATTGATGATTTCGGCTTTTTGAGAAGTCCCCTCTTCACCTGGCCGGAAATTGACTGGACATATTCCCTGCCGTATTTAGGCATCGGATAATTGCCGGAAAGGACTGCCGGAAGGTCGTAATACTCCCATCCCTGGGTCATCAGCATAAGGTCCACGTCCTCTATCCTCTTTTCAATCGGAATGGTATCGCAGAAGAATCTCTGGGGATTCTCAACATTCCCCCTGATTTCAGACGAAAGGAACATATAGGATATCATGTTGTCGTTCTGGGTGTTGACAGGAGATAGCACGTTATCCGTAACTGAAACTGAGAATGAACCTCCCTCTGTAGCCCCTTCCAGTGGAACCGTGACGCTGACCTTCTGGCGCGGTTTCTGTCTTTCTCCTTTTCCATACTCGGTTACAAACCCTTCCTTATTCAATTGTCCGGAAGGCATCACAAAGAAAGGCCTCTTTGCATATATATAACCGGTCTCGTCGCAGATGATCTCGTCCTTGGAACACAAGATGAACCTCAGTTTCTCTGAACCCAGGCCTGGGCTTACAGCCATGGAAGCGACCATCTTATCCTTTCCCGCCTTGATGGAGATTGCAGCGCCCTCCGCGTCCACAGCCGGGAGAGATACCTTGTCAGTAGCTCCCCTGATATCTTTTACCATAGCATAATACTTTTCGGAAGCGCTTATAGGGCTGATGGTAAAACTGCCGAAACCGTATTCGTCAGTGGTGAATGATGCCACCTCAGTGCCATTCCTGTCAAAGACCTGGCCCTCTGCCTGCTGGCCAAGCCCACTTTCGTTGATGACCTTGACACCTATCCTGACAGTATGGCCGGCAAGCAACCTGCCGCTCTCAGGCAGGAAGCGGCAATCAATGCGGGGAACCACTTTTTTCTCGTTGAAAGGGTTACTGGCGCCGATTTCCTCATAGAAAGAATTGTCTCTGAGCTTCTTAGCCTTGAGCTCCTCTACATAATTATCCTTGACCGGATTGATCAGTGAAAGCGTCTTCGAGAACAGATAATCCGTTTCGCCGTTGAGATTCCAGTATGTGAATGCCCTCAATTTGACATATCCGGTGTTTGCATCATCCGGAACGGGAATATGTCCTTGCAGGACACCTCCATAGTAACGTATCTTCACCCTCTGCATCACATAACTCATTTCCTCGTATCTGCCTGATGTAATGTTTCTTGAGTATACATTGCCTATAAGCTCCACATAAATGAAACGGCTTTCCGGATACTCTGAAATGTCGGCGGCGTTGACAACATAGCCCTTGAACCAGATTGTATCCCCTATCGCGTAAACGTCCTTGTCCGTGTGCAGATAGACCTTCTCCGGAGACAGAATCCTCGCAAAAGCGTCAAATCTTTCCTCAAGGGTCTTTGGAGTTTTCAAACTATCCTGTGCCTCAGCGATGCTGAAGAAGGAAAAGAGGCAGACGACTGCCAAAAACGACCTGTTTATTATGTGATATTTCATATACGTTCTTTATGACAGACAAAACTTTGTTTTGTCAAATGTAAACAATTGTTGGACAAGAGACAATTTTTCATAAATTTGATGCCGTTTTCAAGTAGAGCATTTGAACCGGCGATTATGGTATTTTCAGACCTTCTGTTCATATTTCAGTTCCTGGCGGCATTCGCCTTGTGCTACCTCGTGGCAGGTCTGATAGACCGCAACGGGGCCAAGATGACGCCTGACGGCCTGAAAAAGTCGTTCAAGGGCAGGAATCTTATCACCGTAATCTTCTCCCTGATATTCTATGCCTGGGGAGAGCCGGTCTACGTGTTCCTGATGATTCTGTGCGTGTTTGTCAACTATCTGTGCGGCATCGCCATAGACACGAACGTCAGACACCGTAAGCTGGGACTCGTACTCGGAATCGTTTTCAACCTGGCGGTTCTGGCAACCTTCAAGTATCTGGGATTTTTCGCCGACATACTGGGCAGCCTGGGGCTTCACGTGGCGGTTCCTACACTTGCGCTTCCTATAGGAATCAGCTTCTACACTTTCCAGTCGATGAGCTACCTGATAGATGTATACAGGAAGGACTCCCCTCCTCAGAAGCGTTTCCTTGACCTTCTATTCTACATCTCGATGTTCCCTCAGCTGATTGCCGGCCCTATTGTAAGGTACGGAACCATCGCCAAGGAAATCGGCGACAGGAGAGTCACCTGGGACGACTTTGCGGAAGGCAGCTACAGGTTCTTGATAGGACTGGGAAAGAAAGTCATCATAGCCAACCAGATATCCACCGTGGCAGACTATTTCCTGGCCGCCAAACCGGAGACCTTCTCCACCGCCGGCAGCTGGATCGGCCTTTTGGCCTTCACCTTCCAGATCTACTATGACTTCTCCGGCTACTCAGATATGGCAATAGGCCTTGGAAGATGCCTCGGATTCCATTTCAACGAGAACTTCGACCATCCTTATATAAGCAGATCCATCACCGAGTTCTGGAGAAGGTGGCACATTTCCCTGGGATCCTTCTTCCGCGACTATCTCTACATCCCGCTGGGTGGAAACCGCCGCCATCAGGCACTTAACATACTTATAGTGTGGTTCCTGACAGGAATGTGGCACGGGGCCAGTTGGAATTTCATCATCTGGGGCCTGTACTTCGGCCTTATCGTGATGATAGAAAAATACACCCTCCTCAAGGTTTACGACAAGATACCTAAGATATTCCTCCACCTATACAGCATTTTCCTGTTCACCCTGGGATGGGGAATCTTCTATTTCGACGACCTGGGCAAGATGAAGACGCTGTTCTCCAGCCTGTTCGGAAACGCCGGAGCAGCTTCTGACTTTACCGTGGTCAGCGCCCTTACCAACAACTTCTGGCTGTGGATCGCCGCAATCATTTTCGCGATGCCTGTCAGAAAGCTTTTCGCCCGCTTCAAGTGGGTATGGTATCTCAGGGCGGCTGTTGCCGTAGTTATACTTGTTTTCAGCGTGGCCCTGCTTGTGGGAGCCACCAATAACCCGTTCCTTTATTTCAGATTCTGATTATGAAAAAGACACTTGCCATATTTGCAACCATTCTTCTGTGCGGCTCGTTTGCTGCAGCCCAGAATCCAGATTCTCTTGCCAAAGCGCAGAAGGATACAACTACTGTTCAGACTGTTGTAAAGACATATCCCGTCCCGACATCTGACGCCAACGACATCTACCCTAACCGCACGGTGGCAAGATATGTCAACCGCGTGAACCCTAACGCTCCGGTCAAGACTCTCAAGTCCGGTATCATGATAATCGGTGAGCCTGGAAAGGTCAGGGCTGCAGAGCCTTACGGAGGCAGAAGCGCCGGAGAGGTGGAATATGCCAACTCCGCCAACAAGTACAAGAGCGTATTCGGAGACAGTGTCAACGTTTATTGCATGGTAATCCCTAACGCCGGAGCTTTCTACACTCCGAACAAGGGCTCTGCCGGTAAGAACCAGGGCACGACCATCAACCGCATATTCTCCAACCTCAACGAGTCCGTAAAGGCAGTGGACATCTACTCCATCCTCGGAAGGCACGCCGGGGAAGCCATCTACTCCCGCACAGACCATCACTGGGCACCGCTGGGAGCCTTCTATGCCGCCAAGAAGTTCGCAGCCGTGGCCGGAGTTCCTTTCAAGGACCTTTCACACTACAAGAAGCACGTAATACACAATTATGTAGGAACGATGTATATGTTCACCAAGAGCCAGGATGTCAAGAACTCCCCTGAGGACTTTATCTACTGGACACCTGACTCCACCGTAACCTACACAACCACCTACATAAACTACAACACCAGAAACGGCGTGGCCCTTTCCGAGCGCGCGGCCCAGAAGGGAGACTACTTCCAGAAAGGCGTTTCCGGAGCCGGCTGCTATGTGGTGTTTATGGGCGGAGACGCCAAGATCACCCAGGTAAGGACATCCACCAAGAACGGCCGTAGGCTGATAATCTTCAAGGACAGCTATGGCAACGCCATACCTGGCTACCTGTTCTTCTCCTTTGAAGAAATCCACGTGATTGACTGCCGCTTCTTCAAGCGCAACATAAAGAAATATGTAAAGGACAACAAGATAACGGACATACTGTTTGCAAACAACATTATGAGAGCCGTCCTGTCCACTACAAACAAGGCATACGCAAGATTCCTCACTCAATAAGGCAAAATGGGAAAGAAAATCTACATAATATTGGCTACCACGCTCTTTGCGGCTTTTGTGATCGTGTTCAACACGTTCCCTAGGAGCACTGTCAGCGAGGTGGAAAAGCGTGAGCTTGCCAAGTTCCCTGAGTTTTCTTTCCAGAGCCTCAAAGAAGGCAAATTCACCAAGGAACTTTCCGCCTGGTTCAGCGACAGCGAGCCTTTCCGTGACCATTTCATCAATCTGTCGATGAATATAAAGGACTGGATGAGGATGAACTTCTCCAAGGAGAATGCCATCACCTTCCACGCTCCGGACGCCGCCCCTATAGACATAGAAGCCCCGGACATCCATCCTGATGATCTCCAGAACGATACCATACCTGCAAAGACCAAGGATACCACCGAGAACCGCAAGATAGAAGAATACCGCAACAAGCTCACTGCCGAGGAAAACGCCAAGATAGCCCACGCGGGAATCGTGATTGTGGGAACCGGAGATAAGGTAAGGGCACTGATGGCCTATGCCGGAGATTCTACCGGAGGAGTGAAATTCGCCGAGGCGGCCAACCTGTACAAGAGAAAACTTGGAAAGAAGGTCAATGTCTATCTGATGGTAATCCCTACCTCCATCGAGTTCTACTGCCCGGATGCCGTAAAGAGCCGCACAAAGAGCCAGAGAGCCACCATAAACAACATATTCGCCCATTTGTCTGACTCTGTCAAGGCAGTGGACGTCTACACCACCCTGGGAAGGCACGCCGGAGAGAACATCTACCTCAGGACAGACCACCACTGGTCCCCTCTGGGAGCGTTCTATGCCGCCCAGAAGTTCGCCCAGGTGGCCGGGGTTCCTTTCAAGGACACTACATCCTACATCAGGAAAGTCGTAAAGCGCTATGTAGGAAGCATGTACGGCTACTCCAAAGACATAAGCGTAAAGAAAGCCCCTGAAGATTTCATTTTCTGGGAGCCGGATTCCACCGTCACCTACACTACCACGTACATCAACTACACCATTGACGAAAACTATAAGGTGACCGGCGAAAGCGGACCTTTCAAGGGCAAATACTTCTTCCACTACAAAGACGGCAGCGGAAGCGCCTACTGCACGTTCATGGGAGGAGACACCAAGCTCACCAAGGTTGAAACATCAACCAAGAACAAGCGCAGGCTGATCATAATCAAGGACAGTTTCGGCAATGCCCTGCCTGGCTATCTGTTCTTCTCGTTTGAGGAAATCCACGTGATTGACTACCGCTACTTCACATTCAATATGGAGAAGTATGTAAAGGACAACAAGATTACGGACATCCTGTTTGCAAACAACATATTCTCAGCATATTCCAATAGCATCGCCAAGAGATACGGCAAGTTCCTGACTCAGGATCACGCCACATTCTATCCTCCTAAGCCAAAGAAACAAGAGGCGGAAACCACAGAAGTTCCCGCCCCTGAATCCAATCCTGAACCGGCTAACTAAACCAGGAACAGAGACGCTACGAAGAGCACCGCGGCAGAGGTGATTCCCAGAATGAAAGAGCATTTCGTCTGGGTACGGTAACCGTCTTTCACGTTCAGTCCGCCAAGCCTCGTCACAACCCAGAAATAGCTGTCGTTGGCGTGTGAAACCGTCATTGCTCCTGCGCCTATTGCCATAACCACCAGCGCAGCGCTGAGAGGTGTTGTCATTCCCAGCGCGCTCATCAGCGATTCCGATGATGAGAACAGACCCATCAATCCCGCTGTTGTAGTCATTGCCACGGTAGAAGAACCTTGCGCTGTCTTCAATATGGCGGCAATTAGGAACGGGAACAGAATGCCAAGGGTCGTGAAGAAACTGGCGTTCGCCTTTATCAGCTCGACAAAGCCGGCATCGTAGATAACCTGCCCCAGCATAGCTCCGGCAGCTGTAATGAACACTATCGGACCGGCAGTCCTCAGCGAATTTTCCGTTATATGGTGAAGCCTTGTTATCGGAGTCTTGCCGTCTTTGTGTGGTATGAACCTCAGCAGCGGAATGCAGCACAGCACGCCGCAAACCAGGGCAATCACAGGTTTGCCGAGGAAATAGAGCACGTCTGCGGCAACTCCTTCCAGTTTAAGCACGGTCACCAGGGAACCGATTCCCATAAACAGAATAGGGATAATAATCGGCAGCAGAGAAAGCGTTGCGGAAGGCAGGTTCTTTCCTTCCAGTATCTCGGACACGTTCTCTTCATCCATTTCATCCAAAGAATGAATCTTCTTTCCGGCGTGGTTGGCAAAAATGTATGCCGCAGCCAAAGGAAAGATACTGAGTGCAATACCAACAAGGATAACCAGTATCAGGTTATCTCCGAGGCCCACCAGTCCGGCGGCGGCTACAGGCCCCGGTGTAGGCGGAATGAATACGTGAGCAACATAAAGACCGGCTGCCAGTGCAATTGTCATCGTGACGGACGACACACCGCTCTGCCGGCTCATCCATTTGCGGATCGGGTTGACAATCACAAAGCCGCTGTCGCAGAATACTGGAATGGACAGCACCCATCCTATCAGCATTATTGCCAGTTGAGGATGCTTTTTGCCAAGCAGCCTCAGCACAGTCTGGGCAAGCTTTATCGCCGCCCCGCTTTTCTCCAGGATAAGGCCGATAATCGTGCCCACTATTATAACCAGGCCGATACTGGCAAAGATTGTAGCAAATCCCTTACCTATCACTTCTGCTATGCTCCTCAATGGAATGCCCATAACAAGGGCCAGCAGAAGGGCCGAACCCATAATCGAGAGGAAAGGATGAACCTTCCATCTGGAAATCGCGATTATCATCAGAAATATTACCGCCACGAAAACCAGCAGCGGAACTAACCATCCAGTCATATTGTCAAGTATTGCTATTGTTCAGCTTCCCAGTCTTCGTTGCCAAAGTGTTCGACAACTGGCAGAAGCATTATATATCGCTGAGTATCTTTGTTGTAAATGTCAGCCATGCTTGAAGAAAGAAGGTTCTTCACTTCCTCTCTTGCAGCAAGGAAAGCGTCAAGTTTTTCCTTGAAAATTGCTGTCTCAACTCCCTCTTCTTCCATAGCGGCCAAAAACTTTGGAACAATGTCTGAACAGTCCCCGTCTTCCAGCTCAGGGAAGACAGCGTCCTGGCCTTCCTTGGAGATGGCATAAAGCACCTCCATAGACTTTTCCCTTGCCTGGTCAGCCTTGGTAGTAACGCCTGAAACCTCCAGAGGAAGCATTGAATAGCCTATTCCACCATTAAGCTTGACCCTGTAATTGTAGAACAGCCCGCCGATTTCCTCTCTGAGCCTGTCCCATGCAGAAGCCTCCTTTTCAAGCGCAGCCTTGAGGTTAGATTCCTTGAAACTTCCTCTGAGCAGGTCGTTTTTGAGCATTCCCTTGAACTTCTGGATGTCATCGTCTGCATAAGAGTACTGGTTCATATCCAATTGGCTTCCTCCAATCATGTGATCTTCAACTGGTTTCAGAACGCTGTCCAGGAAGGCGGCGTATGCCTTATAGTTTTCAGGATAAGCGGCAGGAACCTCTGTTCCAAGAGAATCCAGGCATTCGTCAAGGAATTTATGGCCTACAGCCACGGTACGTCTGTCGCCCTGGTTGCTGTTGTTCACCCTGAGAAGATAGGTTATGAATTTTGCGGCCTTCAGCTCGGTTTCGTGCCCTGCCCAGTCCTGGGCAAATTCCTCATCGGCAAAATAAAGAGTCTCTTCTGAATTGCACAAGGCTAATACGCTGTCATACATACTCTGCTGATTTTCAGACAGTTTAAAGACAATCGTGTTGTCATCTTGTGATTGCTGCGTTGCGCATCCCATAACCAGGAAGAACACTGCTAGCGGAATCAAAATCTTTTTCATCACTTATGTTATTTATTTATACTGCAAGTTATAAAATAATCAAATGTCTCTTTCCGGAATGCATCGGCCAAGAGACGGAATTTGCCGCTGAAGACAGATACCCTCCCCTTTCCAGCCACAAACGGGTCTATGTATCGTTTCTTGGCGTTTATCTTTCTGACCGGATAACCGGTTGAGCAATCTGACCTTTCCATTCTGCTCATTTTCCTGAAACTCTCCCAGTCATTGCGCCCGGCGTCATCCGATGTCATGGCTGCAATCACCTTGCTTTCAGTCTCGTATAGCATATCCTCCGTAACCGTTCCCCGCAAAATGGCACTCTTCACTATTTCCGCAAGATACTGCATTGAATACCTGTCGGCATCGCATACATAGACTTTCCCGCAATCCAGAGCCTTGAGCGCAAATTCCTCAGCGATATCCGCATCGGTAAAGCAAAGCTCCTTCACCCCCTCTTCATTCTTGGCCACGACAAGATTGCCATAATATCTGGCAACATCTTCCAGCGTTCCGTACTTGTAGTTGAGAATGTTCCCCATCGTGTATTCCAGGCGGTCTGCGCTGAGGCGTGGAGTGTCGTTGTCTGCAATAGGATAAAGATGATAGTCAGAGACCTGGCCTATGGATATACCCAGCATGGCCAGCACCTCGCAGATAGAAGCAGAGGAAGCAATTATAGACGAAGTCCTCTCCTCCGTAGATTCCTGCACCAGATAATCGCCCTTCATAAAATCAATCACGTGGGCAAAGGCGGGAGATGCCACATCGTGAAGAAGACCGGCTATGGCCTGCTTGGGATCGCGGGTAAAGTTCCAGACAATAGCCCCCACTCCCACGCTGTGCATAAACCTGGAGTATGGTTCCAGGGCGGCAAAAAGCGGAAATGAGGTGTACTCGCACCCGCAGTTCATGCCTATCCCCTTGAGCCTCTGCATCTGGGGAGAATCAGCTATCTCGTACAGAAAAGCCGGAATTTGTTCAGAATATATGTCCAGCAACCTTTCAATCATAATCAATATCAAAGATAATCTTTTTCATCCAGAGGGAATTTCGTATCTTGCAAAAAATAAATCCAAGGACTATGAAAAAGTATCTGATCATTGCCGCGGCAATAGTTTTCGCTCTCGCATCCTGCAAGAACACCAAGACACAGGCTCCAGTCAAGAAAGTTGACGCCCAGAAATTCTTCAAGGAAAACATAGAAAAGGCAGAAGCCCTCTGCATGGAGGAAAGAGCCTCAGACGAGGCCGAGCTTTTCGGCGCCAGCTACATCTACATAGACATTGACAATGACGGAGTGGATGAGCTTTACATAAGAGACGAAGCCTCTGACAGCGGCTGGCTGCTTTGCTGCGGTGCAGACTCTCTCCAGCTTATTGCTGCTGAGAACTACAAGCTCCATTTCTCACAGCTTGGAAACATCATTATGCTCTCAGGTTCAGCCGGAACCGGGACTTTCTATTCCGCTTATTATGAGATAGTCAACAGTTCCTGCGTCGGACCGGACTTCTTTGAACTGAACGAGTTCGTATGGGGAACAGAAGACTCCACCCGCACGGTTTTCCATCCGGTAACAGACTTCGACGGAGATTATCCTGAAGAGAAGACCCGCCCTTTCTTCCAGAAAGTGGACGAGCTGAAGAAGACCACGGACTGGGCACTTCTGAATGAAGGCAAGACTTTCAAGCCGATCTGGGAACTTGACGGAAAGGTTCCTGAAGATGAGAAAGAATAGCAATTATCTGAATATGAAAAAGATAATAGCAATAGCCTTTATTCTCGCCTTCTTTACGGCAGCTTGTAAGAATTCCGGTAATACGGTAACCACGGAGCCTGAAAAGAAGATTGACGCAAGGCAGTTCTTCAAGGACAATGCGCTTAAGGTATCTGAACTCTGCGTAGAGTGGGAACCGAATTCTGAATTCCATTATACCCATTATGCGTTCATAGATCTGGATTCAGACGGAATTGAAGAACTGTACATAAGCCAGGATGATTCTCCTTACGGATGGCTGCTGTGCTGTGGTGGAGATTCCCTGCAGATGATAACTACAGAAGATGAGAACTTCCACATCAGTTATCTTGGAAACATCGTGGAAATGTCCGGAATGTTCCCTTCCGGCGAGGCCTACACCAAATACTTTGAAATTGAGAACAGTAGAGTAACCGGTCCGGAGTTTATGGGGAAAGGCCAGAAGGACTTCTTTACAGGCGAGCTCATCCTTCAGTTCTATTACGTGGATAATCCTGATACCCCGTATCCTATCGACAAAACAAAGCCTTTCAAGGATAAAGTCAGCAAGCTCAGAATCGGCGGAAAATCCTGGATTCCTTTCAAAGATATACAATTGGAAGAGGATTATTTGGCCATGTTCTTCGGCTTTATGTCACCCGTAGATGCAGATCCTGACGAAATGGAGTAATTGATGAATTCAATTTTCATTGTAATCCCGATACTGATAGTACTGATGTTCGGGCTAGGTCTCAGCCTGAATCTCGGCGATTTCAAGACACTTGCAAAGAAACCGGCGGCTCTGGTAACAGGGCTTGTCGGCCAGCTTGTCATTCTTCCTTCACTGGCCTTTGCCATTGCTGAGATCTTCTCTCTTCCTGCCCTGTTCTACATCGGCGTAATACTGATTGCCTGCTGTCCTGGCGGAAGTTCCTCCAACGTGTTCTCCAAGATTGCCGGCGGAAATGTGGCCCTGTCTATAACCTTGACAGCCCTTTCCAGCATAATCACGATGTTCACCATCCCCATAGTCCTCCAGCTGCCTCTTGACCGCTGCAGCGGCTTCGAGGCTTTCGGAACCATAAACCTTCCTGTCGGCAAGCTGCTGATCCAGAACATAGTGCTGATGTTCGTCCCTATCCTGCTGGGCTTCCTTATGACAAGGCTGTGGCCGAACGCCGCAAAAAAGACCGACAAGGTCATCTCCAAGATCGCTTTCCCGGCCCTGATGCTTCTTGCCGGAATCTTCTTCATCCAGCACCACAAGACCATCGCGGAGAACATTCTGCTTCTTGGAGCGGTGGTGCTTTCAATGCTGATTCTCTCGATAGCGGTATCCGCCCTTCTTTCCAGAGCCGTAAGGCTTCAGAAAAGGGACCGCAAGACCATCATCATAGAAGTGGGTATGCAGAACGCAGCCCAGGCTATAGCAATAGCTTCCAGCCCGTTCATTTTCAACAACTCGGCCCTGGCCATACCGGCCATTATCTACGCCCTGCTGATGAACGTGGTGCTGCTTGTCTACGTTGCTGTCGTAAAGAAAAACTAGTAGGCTCCGAAATACTGGTACTCCTCTGAGGCAATCACTATCTTGTTGCCGGCCTCGCGGAGGATGCTGTAATGGTATCCTTCCAGAGACGGCCATCTCACGGCAATCTCCAGACCCTTTGGAGAACCCCACATTGCCATGAATTCCACCTGCTTCCAGCTCCAGAACTCCTCCAGGCTTCCGCCGTACCACAGGTCATTCGGATCGGCTCCGAACTCATTCAGGTCCCAGAACTCATCCCAAACGGATGCTACATCCCCTTCCGCTATACATACAAGAGCGCAGTGACTGATATTTCCCTTCCTTGCAAATACAACCCTGTACCAGCTTCTCTCGTTTTCCGGGCAGTCTGCCACATAACGTATTCCCGCAATCTTTTCCGTGCGGTAATATCTGAGAATAAGATCCTTAACGTCTTTGCTGACTGTCTTTACAGGCTCGCCGTTCTTCCATCTTGAGAAGTTAAGAAGATGTATGGTCTTGTCAAATCCTTCCTTGAACAATATCGGAGCAACCTCCTCGCTCTTGTAGCCGCGAAACTCTTTCTTGATGAACTCCGGATCCACCATCTTCCAGATCAGGGAATAGTCGTAATAATCCTTGGCACAATCCTTTACGCCCAGATACTTCACATTCCCCACGTGCGGCTTGAAAACCATCTTGGTATACAGCGGAAGAAGATCGTCCCTGGTTCCGATTGCATCATCCTTGCCTATGTCAAACGTAAAGCGGTTCCCCGCCAGGTTTGCATCCCATATAAACATAGGATCCAGAACTTTCAGATGATCGTCCTCGTCCAGTCCGAGGCCACTAAGCAGATATGCTACAGAATTGTAATACATATTGCTCCTGTCCTGCAATTTAGCCACCTGCTCGTTTGTAAGCGGCATAGGCTCAAGGAAATTCTTGTCTTCCTTCAACGAATAAACCGTGGTACGCTTAAGGTCATAACTGGCCAGCACCAGTTCATTCACTTCGTCACCGTCCACGTCATAATCTGCATACAGAGCAATCTTGCGGTCATCGTCCGAGTCATTCAGAAGCTCGTCCAGATGTTTCTTGGCAATCTTTGCGCCTTCTTCAGTAAACTGGCAGAATCCCGATACAGGCAATGCCAGAAGCATAATCGCGATAACAATCTTTTTCATATAAGTGTACTTATTAATTATTCAACTGTGCATTCCAGGATGGTGTGGCCGTAGCCGCCAACATTGTCGTGGATGGCGGAAATCTTGTAGCCCGCTTTGTTGAGGATGTCTATGAAGTCCTGGCTATGGTACATCTTGGAGTTTCCGTTGGCAATGGCGGTAAAGTAGAGGCTTGTCATTGTAAGACAGTAAGTTGCAGTCTCGTACTGCTGCCTGTCCCAAAGGTTTTCCATAATGATGAGCCTGCCGTCTTTGTTCAGGCTTTGCTTGGCGTTGGAGACGATCTGGAATATCTGCTCTTCTGAGAAACAGTCCAGAAACTGGCTCATCCAGATGACATCGAATCCTTTCGGATAGTCAGAGTCTTTGAGGAGGTTTCTCGGGCAGGTGCTGATACGGTCAGCGCCAGGTTTGCCCTTGATGTTCTCCCTCAGCATATCCAGCTGGCCTGGAAGGTCCATAACGGTAACGTTTACCTTATCGTTATAGGCAACACATTTCATTGAGAACTTGCCGGTGTTCCCGCCGACATCCATCAGTTTATTGACAGGTTTGGAAAAGACAATCCCCAGAGCCTCGTCAAATGAATGGTCGGAATAGAAATGGTCAAAGGCAAACCAGCTGCTCTTGGCCGGCTCATCCAGATATTTAAGGCCTTCATAAACCGTAGGCCAATCTCCCAGAGCCTTCAGCCCGGCAGGTCTGCCCTCTTTCAGAGCCTCCTCCAAGTGAAAGAATCCCAGATAGTTGACATCGTTGACAAAATCCATGTTCACCCTAGTCATCTTGTCAGTGAGAAGATACCAGCCGGTCTTGGTCAGGAAGAACTTGTCATCCTTGACTATTACCGTTCCGATGGAAAGGGAAGCCTCCACCAGAACCTTTGCAGCGTATTTGGAGATATTGGTCTTCTCGGCGATTTCTTCCATTGAAAGACCGTCGGGGTTATCCTTAAGAGCCTGGAATACACCCAATTTGAGCATCATCCTGGAAGCCTGGAACGCAATCGGCGCAAAAGCGATTTCCTGAGCGGCACGCTGTGCTTCGAATATAGATTTTTTGTCTTTTCCGTATTTTTCCTTGAGCGGAGATTCTAATTTCATCGCGATTATATTTTTTCAAATTTACACTGATTTTTTTAACTTTACAATGTCTGGAGCATCTTATTTACATATTGAGAACATTCAGACATAATAGAACACAGCATCATTATGGCCCATTATATCAACAACGTAAGCAGACTTCTCCTCTTTTTGCTGCTCCCGGTTATTTCAGTTTCACAGTCTTTTTCACAAAACACAGACAGCCCTGCATCGCGGCTATGGACTCTCAGAGAGTGCACGGATTACGCTGTAGAGCATAATCACGACATTGAATCCAATCAGCTGAATGTGGAGAACGCCAAGATAGACGTGCTCACGGCCAAAGCCGCCAGATATCCAGACGTCTCCGCCTCAATGGGCCAGAGTGTCAGCAACAACTGGTTCAACAGCGCTTCCTCAAAAAGCCATTATGGCGGAAACTACGGCGTTTCGGCCGGAATGACCCTCTATAACGGAGGAAGCATCCGCAGAAACATAGAAAAGAGCGAGAACAGCCTGAAGATCCAGAATCTGAGCATGGAGAAAAACATACTGGACCTCAAGCTCAGGATAGCGCAGCTTTACATCCAGGTCCTCTACGACAAGGAGACCATCAAGATGAAGGAAGAGAACGCCGCCGCATCCAAGGCACTGTGG
>CADAOA010000029.1 GCA_902789435.1 uncultured Bacteroidia bacterium
ATTCCGAGGATATCCATTCCCTTAACCAGAGTCTTGGCCACGGCGGAGGCGATTGCCAGCCTCTGGGAGCGGACTGCGGTGTCTTCCTCCTTGAGGATGGAGAAATCGTGGTAATACTGGTTGAACTCCTTTGCCAGGTCATAGCAGTAATTTGCCACAAGAGCCGGGCTCATGGCATCTCCGGCCTCGCGGATCTTGTCAGGGAAAGATCCCAGGATCTTCACAAGCTCAATCTCCTTGCCGTTCAGAAGGGCGGAATCAGACACCTTAGGAGTGTCCGTTGCTCTCCTGAGTATAGACTTGATTCTGGCGTGAGTGTACTGGATGAAAGGTCCGGTGTTGCCGTTGAAATCAATGCTCTCCTTAGGGTTGAACAGCATTTTCTTCCTCGGGTCTACCTTGATTATGAAATACTTGAGAGCTCCCTGCCCCAACATCTCGAACAATTCCTCCTTCTCCTTCTCATCCATATCGGTAAGCTTGCCGAGCTCAAGGGAATTCTCCTTTGCCGTCTCGTACATTGTCTGAAGGAGATCATCTGCGTCCACTACCGTTCCCTCCCTGGATTTCATCTTGCCCTCAGGCAGTTCCACCATTCCGTAAGACATATGGTAAATGGATTTAGCCCACTCGAAACCGAGCTTGGAAAGAATCAGCTTCAGTACCTGGAAATGGTAGTTCTGCTCGTCGCCGACAACATAGACCATCTGGTCGAACTTGTAAGCCTTGTACCTTTCCTGGGCGGTTCCGATATCTTGTGTCATATAGACTGAGGTGCCGTCGCTCCTGAGGAGAAGCTTCTTGTCCAGGCCGTCTCCGGTAAGGTCGCACCATACGCTGCCATCTTCGTGCTTTTCGAAGACACCCTTCTCAAGGCCTTCCAGTACGGTTTTCTTCCCAAGTTTGTAGGTATCTGATTCATAGTAGATTATATCGAAACCTACGCCTAGCCTTTCATATGTCTGGTCAAAGCCTTCATACACCCAGCCGTTCATAGTCTTCCACAAATCCACAATCTCAGGGTCTCCCTGCTCCCACCTTCTGAGCATACTCTGGGCTTCCAGCTGGACAGGAGCCTGCCTTTCGGCTTCCTTGGCCCTGGCCTTCTCCTTGTCAGGATCTTCCTCAGGAGTTCCTTTAGCAAGGATTTCGGCAGCCTGCTCCTTGAGGATATTGTTGAACTTTACATAGTAGTCTCCGACAAAGTGGTCTCCCTTTATTCCGGTAGACTGAGGAGTTGCTCCGCCAGAGCACATCAGCCAGGCCAGCATACTCTTGCAGATATGGATTCCACGATCATTGACTATGTTGGTTTTCACCACATTGTGACCGTTTGCCTCCATCAGTTTGGAAATGCTCCATCCCAGAAGTATGTTGCGGATATGGCCCAGGTGAAGAGGTTTGTTGGTGTTCGGAGAGGAGAATTCCACCATAACGGTCTTGCCGCTGGCTGGAAGCTGACCGTAATTCTCAGAGGCAAATATATCGTTGAACACCCCTTTCCAGAAATCCTGGGAAAGCTTGATGTTCAAAAAGCCCTTTACCACATTGAAAGACTCCACCTGAGGGCAGTTAGCCTTGAGGTACTCACCTATTTGATTGGCAGTCTCTTCCGGACTTTTATGGCTGAGTCTCAGGAATGGGAAGGCCATGATGGTTACATCGCCCTCGAATTCCTTCCTGGTTGGCTGCGGCTGGATCATCTTATCCTGAGGAACCTCTCCGTAAAGAGCGTTAATCGCTTGACTCACAAGCGGACGTATGAATACTTCAGGTGTCATCTTTATTTCTTTTTAAAATATTCCCTGGCGGCTTTCTTTACCCTCGGACTCAGATACAGAAGCGTAAACATGGTCGCGCAGGCCATGAGCAGATATGCAAGGTCTATGACTGCAACCGCAAGCTTCAGAGGTATCATCGCGCACACGATGAGCATTGCCAGGAAGAAGTAATTGTAATATTTTCCGTATTTGGTGCCGAACAGATAGCTCGTGCACTTCATTCCATAATATGAATAGGAGAACATCGTTGAGAAGGCAAAGAAGAATACCATCACCATAAGCAGATATCCTCCCAGCCTTCCGTAGTTGACAGCAGCGCTGAAGGCGTTCAGGGCAATCTCAAGCCCCTTCACGTCCGAACCTGCAGCCGGAATCACATAACCTCCGGAGGCCGATGCGGTAAGGATTGCTACAGCCGTCAGTGTACAAACGATTCCGGAGTCGCAGAAAGGCCCGAGCATTGCCACAAGTCCCTCTCTTACAGGCTCGTTGTTCTTTGAAGCGCCGTGCATCATACTGGCGGTTCCAACTCCGGCCTCATTTACCAGGGTAGCCCTTCTGGCACCGATCGTGGCAACCATAAAGAACGAGCCTATCGCTCCGCCGGCTCCAGCCTTGAAATTGAAGGCTCCCCTGAAAATATCTCCGAATACCTGAGGCACTACGGAAAGATTTGTAAATATGATATAGGCAACCAGCACAAAGTACAGCCCCACCATAAGCGGAACTATCTTGGATGAAATGTTAGCGATTCTCTTGATTCCACCTAGGATTACCGGAGCAACGATAGCAACTATGCAGCAACCGATTATAAATTTTACCAGAAGGCTGTCAGGTATACCTGCAGGCTTGGTGAAAATGGTTATCACGGCCTCGGTGAACTGGTTTGCCTGCATGATGCAGAGCGTACCGATCAGGCCGACAACGGAGAAGAAGATTGCCAAAGGCTTCCACTTCTTTCCGATTCCCTCGGTTATCATATACATAGGTCCTCCCTGTACCTCTCCGCGGTCATCCTTGCCCTTGTACATGATGGCCAGGGTGCCCTCGAAGAACTTGGTTGCCATACCGACTATGGCGCTGACCCACATCCAGAAGATTGCTCCCGGGCCGCCAAGCATCAACGCGATGGCAACACCTGCGATACTTCCCATTCCGACTGTGGCTGCTATTGCACCCATCAGAGCCTGGAAAGAACTGATCTGTCCTGGGGAATCGTCTTTCTTGCCAAGGCTCTTTACGGCCCTGCCGAAATGGCGTACAGGAACAAATCCGCTGTAAATCAGAAAGAACAAGCCACCACCTATCAGAAGTACAAACTCCGGATAGGTGCAAAGCATATCGCTGAACTTAATAAAAGCCTCTTCCATCTTATCCGAGATAGTTCATAAGGAGTTTCTTTCTTCCGGAAGACTTCAGGCGGCGGATAGCCTTTTCCTTGATCTGCCTAACTCTCTCTCTGGTAAGGTTGAAGGTTTCTCCAATCTCCTCCAGGGTCTTCTCCTGGCAACCGATGCCGAAGAAATACTTGATGATGTTCCTTTCCCTTTCAGTAAGGGTGGAAAGGGCTCTTTCTATCTCCATCTTCAGCGATTCGTTTATCAGCCCGCGGTCTGCGGCCGGGGAATCGTTGTTTGGAAGCACATCCAGAAGGCTGTTATCCTCACCTTCCACAAACGGAGCGTCTATGGAAATGTGACGGCCGGAAACTCTCTGGGTATCAGCTACCTTTTCCTTGGAAGTCTCCAGCATCTCGGCTACCTCGTCCGGAGACGGGAGCCTCTCGTGTTCCTGCTCGAACTTGTTGATTATCTTGTTGATCTTGTTCAGTGCACCTACCTGGTTAAGCGGAAGCCTCACGATCCTTGACTGCTCTGCCAAAGCCTGGAGAATGGACTGGCGGATCCACCACACTGCATATGAAATGAACTTGAAGCCTCTGGTCTCGTCGAACTTCTCGGCTGCCTTGATAAGTCCCAGATTTCCCTCATTGATAAGGTCCGGCAGGCTCAGTCCCTGATTCTGGTACTGTTTTGCCACGGATACCACAAACCTCAAATTAGCCTTGGTCAGTTTTTCCAGGGCTGCCTGGTCTCCCTTCTTGATCCTCTGCGCGAGTTCTACCTCATCCTCGATGGTGATTCTCTCCTCCCTTCCTATCTCCTGGAGGTACTTGTCCAGAGAAGCACTCTCTCGGTTGGTGATAGATTTTGTAATTTTGAGCTGTCTCATATAGTAAGAAATATTTGAATTTTGTCAATCAATGCAGTGATTATACGAAAAGAGAAAAGTCTTGGTTACAAAACACTATTTTTTCTTATATTTGCAAATAGTATAATTTAAAACGACAGATATGAGGTTTACAGCAACAAGCACAGATTTTTTACAGGCTTTACTGTCTGTTTCCAAGGTAGTTCCGCCAAAGAGTTCACTTCCTATCCTTGAGGATTTCTTACTTGAACTCGAGGGCAAGAGCCTGACCATCACCGGATCTGACCAGGAAACGACACTTAAGACCATAATGAACATCGAGGACGTGGGAGAAGAGGGAAAGATTGCTGTTCCCGCAGTTCTGCTCACCAACTCCTTCAAGGAACTCCCTACCCAGCCGGTACAGTTCCAGACCAACGAGGAAAAGAACATCCTGACCATCACCTGGGCAAGCGGTACGGCAAGCATCCCTTGCATACTCCCTGACGAGTATCCTCAGCTTCCGGTACTGATGGATCCCAAGAAGATAGATATCCCTGCAGAGGTCCTCAGCGAGGCTCTCAACGGAACCATCTACGCCACTGCAGAAGAGCCTTTGCGTCCGGTTATGAACGGAGTTTTCTTCGATATCGGAGAGAAATCAACCACTTTCGTGGCTTCCAACGCCCACAAGCTGGTATGCTTCGAGAGAAAGGACATCGCAGGAGTAAAGAGCTCGTTCGTTCTGCCAAAGAAGCCTGCCAACATCCTGAAAAACAACCTGGCAAGACTTTCTGACGAGATCGTTTCCATCAGCTTCGACAAGAAGAACGCCTTCTTCAAGTTCGACCAGCAGCTGGTAGTATGCCGCCTCATTGAAGGAACCTATCCAGACTATACCAAGGTTATCCCAAAGAACAACAACAATATCATAACTGTATCAAGGACAGACATCCTCAACGCCACCAGACGCGTTGCAGTATGTGCAAACCAGTCTACGGGACAGATAGTCTTCAAGGTTGGAGACGGTAAGCTGGAGATTACAGCCCAGGATCTGGACTTCTCAATGAGCGCAAAGGAAACCATAGGCTGCCAGTATGTTGGAGAGCCTATGAGAATCGCCTTCAAGAGCCAGTTCCTGATTGAGATACTCGCAAACCTGCCATACGACCAGATCTGCATCAAGCTTGCAGAACCTACTAAGGCAGCCCTCATGCAGCCTGCAGAGCAGACCGATCCTAACCAGGAAATCTGCGCCCTGCTTATGCCTATGAGGCTCTAACGCATTAAACTTATGGAAATAAACCTTAAAAGACCATTGGTATTCTTTGATATAGAGAGTACCGGTCTCGACGTGTCCCAGGACAGGATTATAGAAATATCCTTCGTAAAACTGTATCCAGACGGGCACACTGATATCAAGACAAGAAGAATCAACCCCGGAATGCATATTCCAGAGGCTTCTACAGCCATTCACCATATAACGGATGAAGACGTAAAGGACTGCCCGCAATTCAAGCAGATCGCCAAGAGCCTGGCACAGCAGCTGGAAGGATGTGACATAGCAGGCTACAACTCAATAAAGTTTGACATCCCGATGCTTGCTGAAGAGTTTTTAAGATGCGGAGTGGATTTCGACTTTTCCAGACACCGTCTGGTGGATGTCCAGAACATTTACCACAAGATGGAACCAAGAACCCTGGCTGCAGCATACAAGTTCTACTGCCACAAGGAACTGGAAGGTGCCCACGGAGCCGAGGCAGACACTGTCGCAACAATGGAAGTCCTGAAGGCCCAGCTGGAAAAATACAACGACACACTGGCCAATGACATTGATGCCCTGGCAGACTTCTCCGTAAAGAACCGCAACATTGACCTGGCTGGAGCCATTGTCCTAAACGACAAGGGAGATGCTGTATTCGGATTCGGAAAATACAAGGACAAGAGCGTGGTTGATATCCTCAAACAGGATCCTGGCTATTACAGCTGGATGGAAAACGGCAAATTCACCGAATACACCAAGAGAGTTTTAAGGGATATCCGCGTCCACCCGGAAAAATACAAGAAATGAACCTGTTTGTCCTGCCATACCAGAGCGATAACTTCTACACTTGCCCGGACACTGCATTAGTCAGGGAGAAAGACTCTCCGGACGGCAATTTCAAGTACTGGGTGCCGGACGGAATAGAGACTTTGAGGGCCATAAGGTTTGCCTATGTAAGGATAGATCGCGCCGGAAAGTGTATCAGAGAGGAATATGCCCACCGCCACTACAAGACCTGCGGCTGGGGAGTGCATCTTTCCACTTACGATGTAAACGAAGGCAACACACTGGATTCCAGCATTTTCCTGTCTGACCCCACAACCATCGGGGACAATGGTCCTTATGAAGGATTCGAGGCCTTCGATAGCGCTTTGGAAAGAGTCTCAAAATATATGTCGCTCAGAAGCGGTGACCTTGTCCTCCTGGAACTTGAGGACATCGAAGCATACGAGATTGAGCCTGACAGAACCCAGGGTCTTTCCTGCGACCAGATCAAGATTGATATTATATCATAGAAGCGAACTCCGTGCGGCAAGAACGCCCGTGGAAAATGCTATCTGAAGATTGTATCCGCCCGTATCCCCGTCTAAATCAAGTAGTTCTCCAGCAAAGAAGAGCCCAGGGACGAGTTTGCTTTCCAAAGTCTTCTGTGAGACTTCCTTGAGAGAAACACCGCCGTTGGTAACTACGCATCTTTCGAATCCCACATAGGAAACTATCTTGAACCTTATATGCTTTAGGGCATGCGGAAGCCTTTCCTCAGCCTTACCCGGTGCCATCTGTGCCAGATCCTTGTTAAGATTCAGAAAAGCCGGAATCATCTGTCTTGGAAGCAGTTTGGAAAGAAGATAACGGAGAGTATTGTTCCCCGATGAAGCTTCCCTCTTTATTCTCTGGGCAAGCTGGCTTTCAGAAAGGGCCGGTTTCAGATCCAGCAGCACGGAAACCTTCTGGCCGTTGTCCAGGGCCTGTACCGCCTTGCGGCTAAGGCGAAAGCCCAGAGGGCCCTCGATTCCTCCATCTGTAAAGTCAGCGTCTCCGAACTCCTCCTGAACTATATCCTGCCCGACTTCCAGGCTCATGGCCACATTCTTGAGGCTGAGTCCGCATAGCCATCTGCCGAAAGTGCTCATTCCGGAGCCGTCCGCATAGCCCTCGGGGACAAGTGCCGTCAAAGACGGACGCGGCTGCACTATACTGTGTCCCAGAGCTTTTGCGAAACCATATCCATCTCCGGAACTTCCTGTTGAAGGATAGGATAAGCCGCCTGTTGAAAGAATAACCTTCCGGCTGGAAACAATCCGGTCTCCGCAGTCCAGTTCAAAAACGTCCTTCTTTTCCACCTTTTCAACCGGGCTGTCCGTAAAGACTTCCACTACGCCTCCGTTCCTTATACAACGCACAAGGGTATCGGTGACATCCATCGCCCTCATACTCTTAGGATACACCCTCTGGCCCCTTTCAATGACAAGGTCCAGTCCAAGGCCCTTGAAAAAGTCCATAACATCCGCAGAGGAAAAACCGTAGAAAGCGTTTTTGAGAAACTGGCTGTTAGGATGGACGTGAACTCCGAATTCATCCCACATCCTGGCATTTGTCAGGTTACAGCGGCCTTTTCCCGTAATGTTGATCTTGCGTCCGGGGCGCGGCATCTTTTCCAAAAGCACCACCGACGGACGTCTTTCAGAATCCTTATACTGTTCTGTAATCCAGGCTGCTGCCATCAAGCCAGCAGCTCCTCCCCCAACTATTGCAAGATCGTATACCATATCAATCGTCAAGTCTGATGTAATAGACAAGTTTTCTGTCCGGGAAATACTTCCCGGCAATTTCAGGATGGAAAATCGTGATCAGATCCTTCAGTATCTCTTCCGGATAGAGGGCTCCGCTTTCCCAGTAATCACTCCCACCGGCAACGGTTACTCTACGGGTATTGTTATAGAGATTCCCCTTCTTGAAAGCCGGGATCTGGCGGAACATCGCGTTCTCGGCAGCAACATCAGATGTTTTAACGGCCTGGTTCAGGTGAATCCACACGTCTGCATCCTTTGCCAGGGAATACATTTGCTCGAAGCTTTTCTGGGAAGACAGGTTCTCACCCTCTTCAGCCCCGAGGATTTCTCCTCCGGCATTCCTGACCAGTTCAGCCATATAGCTGGCCTTCCCGGGAACATACCAGATACCTTTGAAAGGAAGGTTTACAAGCACTTCCGTCTTAGGGACTTCCCGGCAATACTCCTTTGCTTCCTCCCACTCGCTCATTTTTGCCGAAAAGATGGAGTCTGCCATCTCCCGTTTCCCGAACAAGCTTCCGAACAGCTTGATATACTCAAGTTTACCCATCACCGTAGGCTCAAGATAATCGTTTATGACAATTACCTTTTGCCCAAGGGCTCGGAGTTTTTCAATATAGGTATTGTCAGATTCGGCGATGCCGTAAGAGAGGACTGCATCGCAATTCAGATACAGTATCTTCTCATAATCGGGAGCTGTTTCCGCCCCTACATCTGCTATAAGCCCCTCTGAGGCTATCGCTGAATACAGGCTGTCATATATGAATCTGACACCGCTTACGCCCTTAACCGTTTCCTCTGCCCCAAGAATCTTGATATGAGGAAGATATGTCGTGGACATGCAGATGACGCTCCTGAGCGGAACGCCTATCGCCATTGGATCAGAGGCCAAAATCCGGGTACAGTCTCTGGGGACAAGGCGGTAGGTTTCTTCCTGCAACCCGTTCCAGTTGTTAAGAGACTGAACGACAGAATCTCCCTGGATTTCCAGGTAAGCAGCAAAGGCGACCGCATTGTCTGCAGCCGCCTTCTCTTTTACCATTCCCTCTCCGCCTCGGCACGATGCCAGTGCGAGGAGGGCAACAATAATCCAGGAGCGCTTCATAGCCCTACTTAACCTGCAGGCAGGCAAGTGCTATGGAATTGAGCTTGGTATCTATGCTGTCTGCCCTTGAAGAAAGAACGCAAGGAGCGGAAGCACCGGCTACGAAAGCAGCTGTCCTTACACCAGGAACAAGCATGGTGTTGGACTTGTAGAACACGTTGCCGCTCTCGATGTTAGGGAACAGCAGACCGTCTGCGTCACCTGCAACCTCGCTCTTGAGTTTCTTGATTGCAGCAGCCTCTTTGTTGATTGCAACGTCCAGAGCCAGAGGGCCGTCTACCTGGCCAGGGAGCTGTCCGCGGTCTGCCATCTTTGCGAGCATTGCAGCCTCAACGCAAGCAGGCATACCGTCCAGCATCTGCTCGGTGGCGGCAACGGCGGCAATCTTAGGATTGGCTACGCCCAGAGACTTGCAGACATTCACGATATACTTCAGAATGGCGGTCTTCTGCTTGAAATCAGGCAGAGGAATAACAGCCATATCGCCGAATACAAGGAACTTAGGATAGTTTGGATGCTGCATCACTGAAATGTGGCTCAGAACAGCCTTAGGAGGGAGCAGACCCCATTCCTTGTTGAGGATTCCCCTCATGTACTTGTCGGTTGAGCAAAGGCCCTTCATCAGAACGTCAGCCTCTCCGTTGTGAACGGCGGTAACGGCAGCCTGGATAGCCTTCAGTTCAACAGGAACATCCACAATGTTGAACTTGTTGATGTCGATGTTCTCCTTGGCGCAAACGGCCTCGATCATCTTGCGGTCACCGTAAAGGGTTGCCTCGCAGAAACCTGCGTCGATAGCCATGCTTGCTGCACAAACAGAGTGCTCGTCAACACCCCAAGCTACTGCCAGCCTTCTCTTGGGATTCGCCTTGAGAAGCTCATATACTTCGTCAAATGTCTTCATTATTGTTTATTTTAAATTATTGGTTTTCAATTACATTTTTACAAGCTTCATGGTATCGGTGGCAATCACCAGCTCCTCGTTGGTGCAGACAACGGCAACCTTTACCTTGGAGTCTTTCTTGGTAAGTATGGCGCTCTTGCCCCTGAGGCCTGCGTTAACCTCCTCGTCAAAGTCTACGCCCAGATAAGCGCACTTCTGGCCGATGTAAGCCCTGGTCTTAGGGTCGTTCTCGCCGATGCCACCGGTAAACACGATCAGGTCAACTCCGCCCATTGCAGCAGAGAAGGCTCCCACGAACTTCAGCAGTCCGTAGCGGAAGATCTCAAGAGCCAGCTGGGCTCTCTTTTCTCCGCGAGCTGCCGCCTCTTCAAGGTCTCTGCAGTCAGATGAAACTCCGGAAACTCCGACGAATCCGCTCTTCTTGGTAAGGATAGTCTCCATCTCGTCTGCTGTCAGATCGTACTTCTTCATTATGTAGGTTACAACTCCCGGATCCAGGCTTCCGCATCTGGTTCCCATGATAAGACCATCTATAGTCTTGAGTCCCAGAGATGTATCAACTGCCCTTCCGTTCTTGACGGCTGTCACGCTGCTGCCGTTTCCCAGGTGGCAGGTGATGATGTTGGAGTCGTTGTAGTCTATGCCTGCAAGCTCGGCGCCGGCCTTGGAAACATATCTGTGGCTGGTTCCGTGGAATCCGTAACGGCGGATCTTGTCCTTCTCGTAGTACTCGTAAGGAAGACCGTAAGTATAGGCGTAGTTAGGAATAGTCTGGAGGAATGAAGTGTCGAACACAGCTACTTGAGGAACCTTTGGAAGAATGCTCTCTACCGCATTGATTCCAAGCAGTCCTGCAGGATTGTGGAGAGGTGCCAGTGAAGCGCACTTCTCGATTCCGTCCTTAACCCTCTGGTCTATGATGCAGCTCTGGGTGAAATATTCTCCACCATGCACAACTCTGTGGCCTACAGCCTCTATCTCGTCCAGAGAACGGAGAACTCCGTGCTCAGGGTCAACCAGCAGTCCGAGTACATCCTTTATACCCTCTGTATGGTCAGCGACAGGTTTGTGGATCTTGTGTTTGTCCTTTCCCGGAACAGAGTGTGTAATATCGCCCTCTTCCATTCCGATTCTCTCTACCAGACCCTTGGCAAGCAGAGAATGTTCACTTTCGCTCCTCATATCCAGCACCTGGTACTTGATTGAGGAACTTCCGCAGTTTAAAACCAGTATTATCATATTCTTGAAATTGTTTCGTTATCGTGCAAATTTAATAAAAATAGCGATATCTTTGTCGTAAACAGCTAGAGTATGGAAAAGAAAGAGATTTATCTGGCAGGCGGTTGTTTCTGGGGAGTGGAGCATTTCTTCTCCCTGATAGATGGCGTCGAAAGTGCGGAGGCCGGCTATGCCAACGGAAATGAAGAGTTTTGCGGCAACGAGGAAGGCGAAGGCCCTTCCTACAAGGAAGTTTACACGGACAAAACCGGATTCGCCGAGACCGTAAAGGTGACCTACAACAGTGGCAGGATTTCCCTGGAAGAACTGATAAAACTGTATTTCAAGATAATAGACCCCTATTCAGTTAACCGCCAGGCTCACGACGAGGGAACAAGGTACAGGACCGGAATCTATTACACGGATCCTGCCGAACTGGACATCATAAAGCCTGTTTACGACTCTCTGGAAAAAGAAGGCGGAAAGAAGTTTGCCGTAGAACTCCTCCCCCTGAAAAACTTCTTCAAGGCTGAAGAATATCATCAGGAGTACTTGGACAAGAATCCGGGCGGCTACTGCCACCTTCCGTTGGAAATGTTCCGCTTCGCCAAATCCTACAAACCGGCAAACAATAAAAATCAATAAGTATGAAAAAGGCTTTCTTACTGGCTGTTGCGGCACTGTTCTGCACGGTTGCACTCTCCCAGACAAGGCAAGAACTGTATGACAGTCTGGCCCAAAGTTTCCAGGATAAAGACTCTGCCCAGACTGCCAAAATCATCGCAGACTGGGAAAAGATCTATCCGAAAGACGCTGAATTATTCTCCGTCTATGCCAACCTGTATTACAGCAAGGCAATGAAGGAGGTTGTAATAATCTCAAAGGAAATGCCGGAGGATGAAGAATACTTCGTTGGCAAGGACTCCTTGGGAAACGAGATCTATATGTACAGTATCATTGAACTTGACGATGAGATGGTTGACAAAGCTGTCTCAAAGCTTGAGGAAGGAATTTCAAAATTCCCGGACAGGCTGGATTTCAGGTTCGGTCTGGCTCATATCCTTTACGAGGTGGAAAGGCATCAGGAAATGGTAAACTCGATCGGCAAAACAGTTGAACGGTCCAAGGAGAACGGGAATAAATGGACCTGGACTCTTGACGTGGAGGTGGATGATGGAGAAGGAGTCCTGATGGAGACATTACAGGGTTATTTCCAAGACCTGTACAATCAACCTGACGGGACACCCCTTGCAGAGTCCTATGTAAACAAGGTCCTTCAATACTATCCTCAGAGTATCGAATTCCTTAACGACAAGGCAATTTTCGCATACGACCGTGGAGATATGGATGAAGCTCTGAACCAGTTTTTGAAGATTCACGAAATGGCGCCGGATGATGCTGTAGTTATAAACAACATTGCCTATATGTACCAGCAAAAGAAAGACAAGGCAAATGCCTTGAAATTCTACAGGTTACTGGAAAAGACCGGAGACGAATACTATGTTCCTCTGGCAAAGAAAGCCATAGCCGAGCTGGAAAAATAATTATTGGCCCTCTATGCAATTACGCTCCAACGCAGCCTTGTAGATATCGTTGAGCCTCTGCCTTAAATGGAGAGGCTCAATTACTTCCACAGAACGGCTTCTTGAAAGCAAAGCCATCACGAAATCGTTTGTTATCCTAAGTTTAAGGCTAATGGTAACAGAATCATCGTCTTCAGAAACAATCTCCTGGGAAGAGTGAATCGGCAGTGTTTTTATGAAACCGCCATCAAGGGAGTCGAACCTTAGAAGAATCTTTTCCACAGGAGTGGAAGGATCATTCCAGATTCCGAAGGATTCACGGAACAGTGCCTTTACATCAATGCTCCTGTCCTTTACAAACCGGTTGTCCGTTACCTTGAAACCCTCTACTCTTCCTAGTTCAAAGCATTTAAGCTTCCGGTCTTTATGGTCCCTGGCCACAAGATACCATCTGTGCTGGGAGTTTTTGACATAGTACGGATCCGCTTCCTTATGCCGTCTGCGACCATTTTCTCTCAGATAAACATAATCAAACTCAACACTTTGGCATTCTTTTGCAGCCTTCATCACGTCAACAATGCTTACGCTGAAAACCATTGTTCTGTCCTCTGGAAGTATGACTTCGTTCAAATCAGGATCCTGCCCCAGATGGCACAGTATCATAAAGTCAGACAGCATATCTGTCATTGTTCCGGACATCTCCTCCCGATCTGCCAGATAATAGCCCATTCCTCTTTCATATTTGATTGTGATTCCAAACAACTCCCAAATACTGTGAAAGTCTCGCTGAAGGGTGCGGATATCTATTCCTTTAGGGTCACATTTTTCTTTGACAGTGTCAACAAGTTCTTCCCTGGAGACATATCCGCACCTCTGCAGCTTGTCTATTATGGCAACAAATCTTTTTAGTTGAATTAGGCGGTTCATCGGCTTAACTTATTTTGCCAGGTTTGCAAAAGGACGCTTTCCATATTGTTTGCGGAATGTATCAATGAGCTCAGTTTCATATTCTTCCGGCTCCTGATCGACAACCGGTTTCCAGCACAGCAGCAGATCATCGTGGTCTTCCAGCTGCCAGATGTATCGGCCTCCCCAATGCCCAACCTTGCAACCGTCGCCGAACCTTAGATATTGCCCCAACCTTTTGTTAAGGGTAGATGAACTTCGAGTTCCCCCAGCCTTTCCAATATACAAAACGCAAGTTCCTTCCACCCAGTTGCTTTCAAGTTCAGATACCGGCACATTAGGATCCCTATCCTTAAAGAAACCTCCAGAACCTTTCTTCAGAAAGCCGGGCTTCGAGGACGATTTCCTTATAACCATATATACCCCTCCAACAGCCGGAATCATTGAATGATTTCCTTTCAGGAATGCTATTGATAGAAATCCGGAAAAACCGGCCTTCTTCAAATCCTCAATCTTGTCGAATTCAATACTAACGGATTCTTTAACCATATCTGCATACCTTGATTTTTCAACCTTTGGTTCAACAGGTCTGGGAGCTGTTCTAAAACCGGAATAGCCACGTAGTGAAATTGTTCCATCCGGATTTTTGATAAAAAGATGAAGATAATTATTTACCCTGGCATTTATCTGGCTTGAAGGTAAGGGATTGCCATCACCTCTTTGATAAAGTTTAAGATTATTTATCCGATTTGCAATTTCAGAGGATCTCAATGAATGTCCCGCCTCTTTAAGGACAGTTTCAATAGCTTCGTGCAGTTTCATTTTCATCATGTTTTATATGTTACTTATTCAATGTAATCTCTTATGTCTTCCGGATCAATTCCAAGTTTGTCCATAAGTTCTTCAAAATCAACATCGGCTTCGTATGTTTTCCCGCCTTTAACCTTTACTTCTACTGGAGAGTTCAAAGGAGGGAGAGTTCTGGTGTGAGGCGCTGATTCATAGGCCTTGGAGTAAATCCTGGTGTCAACAGGTCCGGTATGAACAGGCTTAGCATCCTTCTTCTCAAAGTCACCACCCATGAGAGACAGAGCAAACAGCACCATAGAGTAAATGGCAAACCGCTTTATGCTCCTTTTGAATCTCCTGTTTATATCTTCAAGTTCATACTGTTCCATTATACTGATATTTAGGGTTATGTCAATCCAAGCCAATGTGAAAGGAAGGCCGTAAACAGTAGGGAGAATATCAGTATTATCGGCCAGGGTGTATAGGCGATAATGACTTTAAGCCCGAACCAGACGGACTCTTCGTTTTCGTAAACCCTATTATTCATTTTTTCTTTCTCTATTGATTTTATGCAAAGGTAAAACACATCAACGACAAATCTTGTCGTTGAATAATTATTTTAGAGAGATTTCATATTTTTGAATGATAGAATTCCGGATTATGAAAAAAAGGATGCCAGTTTTAGTTGGAATAATATGCTTTGTCTGGGCTGTTTTCCTCAACGATGCAAATGCTGTCGCAGAAGACATTTACCACATTGTGACAACCGTGAGCGAGAATCCGGCAAACTCAGTGACAGTCAATTACCACTGCTCCGACAAGAACAGTTATGTGCTTTATACAAAAGCAAAGGACAGCGCTTTCAGGAAAGCTGTAAAGGCGGAAGCAGTAAGCGTTCTCTGGAGCACCCGGGGAATTGAGAAGACCGCCAAGGAAACAACCTTCTACACCATGGAACGCTATGTATGCAGTGCGGAGATTTCCGGTCTCGAGGCAAACACCAGATACATCTACAAGATTGTGACCGAAGGAGCTGAATCCGAAGTCCATTCATTTGCAACTGCCGGGAAAAGAGGCAGATGGAACTTTGTAGCCTTCACCGATTTCCAGCACAAGGGAAACAAGGAAACCCTGCCTCTTATAAAGAGCATGAAAGAGATCGCACATCCTGCACTGGTTATATGCAGCGGGGATATGGTGGATGTGGCAGGAAAGGAAGAAGGATGGAACTGGCTTATCGACAATGATATCTTCCGCGATTTTGTCTATGCTGCATCTCCGGGAGACCACGAATACTGGGCAGACGACACCGGTAGGAAATATCCGCAGTATGACAAGGCACATACCTTCAACCATCTGTTCCGGTTCCCGGGGAACGGAGCTCCGATGAGCCCTAACACCACCTACTGGTTCCGCTACAACAATGTCCTGTTCATCTCCCTGGATATGAACAACTCCAACGTGGCAACCGGACCAAGGTTCGACGACCAGGTAAAATGGTTTGAAAAGACTGTTGGATCGCTTAAGGGAACATATCAGTATCTTGTTGTGTATGAGCATAAATCAATATATGGCTCAAGCAAGATAGACTCGGTTGTAGCTGCCCGGCTAAGGCCGCAGTGGGCCCCTGTTTTCAAGAAATGCGGCGTGGACCTGGTCCTGAGCGGGCACGACCACATCTATTCCAGAACCCGCCAGATAGACGGAACCTGGTATCTGGATATGGGATCCAGCGGAGACAAGAGAAGGGCTCTGGATGACTCCGTGGCAGAAGGAGACGGAATCCACGAGAAAGTGCTGGACATCAAGAATGATGCCCTGTGCTGCGGAGCCAATATCGAGGTGGGCAAACGCCAGATGAAGGTAACCGTCTATAACCAGAGAAAGGAAACGGTTGACTCTTTCATCATCAAGGCAAAAAGAAAAAGCTCTACACGGGATAATCGCGGAGAGCAGCCTTTCCGTCCGAGCACCTTTGTCGGGGCAGGCGCCGGAATAAACTTCTAATATCTTACTTGGCCGGATGGAAATACATTCCGTCCCACTGGAAGAGAACTTCCTTGCGGGTTGAAGGAGTGTTGATAATGGCCTTCAAAGTCTTGCCTGTCCTTGGAAGGGAAATTGTAACGACAGGACGCTCGTCAACGAACTTGTTATACTCTTCCTCCGTCATGTTTGTCCTCTTGCCGTCCAGTTCCGCAAAATACATCTTGGTAGAGGAGTCATAACCGCTTATCTCTCCTTCCCTTCCGGTCTTGACGACTACACCCAGTTCTTCTCCTGTGTTGGAAGCCATAGTCATACGGCGCTTGGCGTTATTGTACACAAAGAAAGTAAGTCCGCTATACTGGCCATCTACCCACCTGCCGTCGGACCACAGATCGTGGGAGAAAGCCACCAGCTTGTGCTTTCCGTCCGAGCAGTTCCAGTAGCAGATTTCAGTTTTGGCGTAGGTCTTTGAATACTCGTCGTCTGTATGTTCCTTGAAGCAGACATAGCCGTTGCGGATATCCACAATTACAGTGTCACCTTTATCCTGAGGCTTGCCTTTGCGGTATTTTTCCCACATTTCACTCAGTTTTCCATATAGTTCATCCTCAGGTTCTGACAAAAAGTTGCTGACGAAATCGGCGATCGTAGGATTCTGCCCCTTGAATTTGAGCTGATAATCCCACTCTGCATAGGCATCCCATTCTTTCGGATAAGTTTTCTGTGCAGATAATGTGCTGCATATCAGCAATGCTGCCATAAGGAGAAATAATGTCTTTTTCATAACTTAATGTTTTTTAGTACAATTCAAAGTTAGCAATCTTTTCTGTTTTTCTATATTTGTAACTGAAACAAAAATCTTACGGATATGATTGAAGATCTTAAGATAGGAATGAAGAATATTGCACGGCGCCTGGTTACAGACCAGAATACCGCCGCAGCAGCAGGAACTGGAGCCATGGGAGTTTTCTCCACGCCCTCTATGATAGCAATGATGGAAGAAGCATCTTTCCTTCTTCTTAAGAAACTGGGGCTGGCAAGCGTAGGAACTGGTGTCAATATCCAACATCTAAGGGCCTGCCTGCCGGGTACCGAGGTCTGGGCGGAAGCGGAAGTTGAAAACATAGACCGCAGGGCTGTCCTCTTCAAGGTAACGGCCTATGACAGCAAAGGAGAAATCGGAAAAGGCACCCACTCGAGATTCATAATCGATCCTGAAAAATTCATGAAGAAATTGGAAGGCTAAGTGATGGTTTTGAGGCGGTTGGGAGTGGCGATAACATTGAGTTTCCTTCTTGGCACGGTATCCGGCGGATTCTTTGCCAGACTGGATTTTTCTTTTGTCATAATACCTATTATTGGAATCATTTACCTGTGCAGAAAGAGAGCTTTTGTCTTTATCCTGTTAAGCTGCGCAGGCTTTTTCATTCTTGGAGCACAAAGAAGGGCTATCTACTCGGACGGAGTTTCTCATACCGAGCAAATCATTGAACATAAAGCACTTCAGGTAAGGAATCACATATCCGGGAAACTATCTGAAAGGCTGGAAGGAGAATCATCCAAAGGGATAGCGGCAGCCCTTCTGCTGGGAGACAGAAGCGGACTGGACTCTGAAATCAAGACCGCTTTCCGCAATGCCGGAATCAGCCATGCCCTGGCACTTTCCGGAATGCACGTGGGAATAATCTGGAGCATAATCTGCTTGCTTACCGCCGCCTTCAGATGGAATTACAGGACAAAGGTCTTTTCTTTCGCCCTGAGCATCGCGATAATCTTTTTCTATGCCGTTATTACCGGCCTCTCCCCTTCCGTGAGCAGAGCCTGCATTATGATAGCCGTCTGGAAGACAGCCGATTTGCTTTGCCAGGGCAACGACAGGACAGGACCACTTCTGATAGCGGCATTCGTGATTGCCCTTTTCAATCCTATGGCGGTGGAGATGATTGGCTTCCAGCTGTCATTCGCGGCTGTAGCCGGAATCGTCTTCCTTTATCCGGCGGTTGAAGAAAGCATCAGGAAAGTATTCGGGTCAAGACGGAGCATCGGGAGAAGGATTGCGGCTTCGGGAGCACGCCTTATGGGAATCACAATGACCTGCCAGATAGCGACATTCCCGCTCATCCTCCTGTATTTTGGGAGAGTAAGCGGGAATTTCCTGATTTCCAATATTGTCAGCGCTCCACTTGTAACACTGTCCGTCTATGGGAGCGCGGCCTCTGCCCTTTTGGGCGGCATACCTGCCATCGGAGGAGTGATCTCTGAAATCTCCTCAGCGATTATTGAAGTCCTCAGGCAGGTCGTGCTGTTTCTGGGAAGCTGACTATTTCGAGTATGCGTCAGAGAGTTCCTTAGGGACCTCTTTTCCAAACAGATGACGGTACCAGAAGCGGTAGTCATTGAAGTCTGAGAAGGCTCCCTGTGCTCCGCGATATCCGTGAAGCTGCCTAGGATAGATCATAAGGTCAAACTGCCGGCCCATCTTCTGGAGTTCCAGAACCAGGCTCATGGTGTTCTGGATATGGACGTTGTCATCTGCGGCTCCGTGGGTGAGCATCAGGTAGTTGGTGGCATCTCCCTTGTAGCCGGACTTTCTTATCCTGTCTGCCATGATGGTGCGCTTGAAGCCTTCAGGATTACGCTGCGGAGTATCCATAAACCTCTCGGTGTAATGGGTGTCGTAAAGCATATAGTCATACACTCCACCGCCGGCAATTCCGTACTTGAAGTATTCACATCCTTCTGTCACGCAGAGAGTTGCCATGCTTCCGCCGTAAGAGAAGCCGTAGATTCCGATCTTGTCGGCATCCACGTAAGGAAGGCTCCTGAGGTATTTGGCCCACTCTATGAAGTCCTTGAGCTCGATAGAGAAGAAGTTGCGGTACATGAAGTTGCAGCCCTCCTTTCCGCAATGGCCGCTTCCGCGGTGATCCATCGAGAACTGGATAACGTCCTGGTTAGCCCACCACTGGTTGGAAGATGAGATTATGCTCCAGCTGTCGGCCACGACCGGAGTATTAGGTCCGCCATACATATAGATGATGACAGGATATTTCTTCTGAGGATCAAAGTTCAGAGGAAGGGTGATCTTGCCCGGGATCGTATAGCCGTCAGGAGTGGTGATGTAGACCATCTCCGGAAGAGCGATATTATAGGAGTCGTAGTCTTTCCCCTTGGCGTCTGCAAGAACAGTCATCTTTCCGCTGCCGTCAGTCGGGAGAACCACAACCTTGTTAGGTGTCCTGGCATTGCTGCAAATGGCTGCCATATACTTGAAATCATCGCTGAGCTGCAGAGACTTGTAAGAATAGTCCCCGGTGGAGATTC
>CADAOA010000030.1 GCA_902789435.1 uncultured Bacteroidia bacterium
TGACAAGGAACTGCTCAGGGGTGATGTTGAAACCCTGGCTTTCGAAAATCCCGGCTACATACTGCTTGAAACGGTTATGCACCAGGTTCAGGAACATTGCCACTTGTTTATTCAGTATCATATAATACGAATTTGTATAGTAAGAGGTTTTACTTTTAAAAACGATTACAAATATAGCATAAAAGCGGTCTTGTTGGACCTTTATGCCAAAGAAATGGTGACTATGATGTAGAGGATGTAGAGAGCAAATAGCATCACTCCTTCTATTCTCCTGATCTTGAAGCTTGTCCTTGCCGATACCAGGAACAGAAGGGTAGCCAGGAGCAGGAAGATGAAGTGAACGTGGTTGACGCTGGCCAGTGGAAGCGGGGTAACCGTGGCGCAGCCTCCGAGAATCAGGAATACATTGAAGATGTTGGATCCAATGACATTTCCGATAGCGATTCCCACTTTCTTGCGGCAGGCGGCCATTACGCTGGCGGCAAGTTCCGGAAGGCTGGTTCCGACAGCTACTATGGTTGCTCCAATAAGGGTATCGGAGACACCTCTGGCCCTTGCCAGGATCGTTGCGTTGTCTACAAGTATGTTACCGCCCCAGATAAGGACTGCGAGTCCGCCCAGGAACATAACCAGGGAAACAAGGAAGTTCTTTTTGACAACCGGCTTCTCCTCTTCCTTGGTATCGGTTTCCGCCGCTTTTTGGGCTTCTTCGTGCCTGTTAGCGCTCGCGATGGAGTAGAACATGAAAACCAGGAAGAAAAGCAGGAGAAGCAGACCCTCGGTTCTGGATATCATGTTTCCTGTCATCTGGTCATCGATGGTAAGTGTTTCTATCTGGGCGTCCAGGGAAACGATTATAAGGACAACTGTAGACAGCAGCATGAACTGCATATCTCTGTTGACATTGATCCTGGATACCGTCATTGGATAGATTATGGCACTTAATCCTATGATGAGGAGGATGTTGCAAATGTTAGATCCCAGGATGTTACCTACGGAAAGACCAACGCTTCCTTTCATTGCACCCAAGAATGAGACCACCATTTCCGGCGCACTGGTGCCGATTGCGACGATAGTCATTCCTATAACAATGTCAGATATGCCGAAGCGGCTTGCTATCCTGGATGATCCATCCACAAGGAAGTTGGCTCCGATGATTATCATCGCCAAACCTAGAATAATCAAAAGTATGGTAGTTGTCATAATCGTTTGTTTTGCGTTTTAATATTCGTCCCAGCTCTTTATCTGTACCTGGTCTATATCCAGGTTGCAGAAAGCGTTGATGAACGCGCTGGCCAGGCGGGTGTTTGTCAGAAGCTGGATATTGAAGTCAACGGCTGCCCTGCGGACCTTGTACCCGTTGTCAAGCTCAGTCTTGGTCAGGTTCTTAGGTATGTTGACCACCATATCGATCTTCTTCTGGCGGATTAGGTCCAGAGCCTGCGGTCCCTTTCCCTTTTCGCTCGGCCAGTAAACCAGGTTGGTCTGTATGTTGTTGTCTTTTAAGTATCTGTAGGTTCCTCCAGTAGCGTAGAGCTTGTATCCCTTGCGGCTGAGTTTCTGGCAGGCTTCCAGCATTTCAGCCTTCTCCTTGCCGTCTCCGGTGGAAAGGAGGATGCCCTTGGCCGGGATGCTGTATCCGACGCTGAGCATGGACTTGAGCACGGTTTCAGAGGTATCGTCACCGATGCAGCCGACTTCGCCTGTGGAAGCCATATCCACTCCCAGTACCGGATCTGCCTTAAGGAGCCTCGAGAACGAGAACTGAGGGGCCTTGATTCCGACATAGTCCAGGTCGAAGGCGCTCTTGTCCGGAGTCTTGAACTTTTCTCCGGCCATGACTTTTGTGGCAAGTTCTATGAAGTTTATTTTCAAGACCTTGCTTACAAACGGGAAACTTCTGGAAGCTCTCAGGTTACACTCTATCACAAGGATATCATTATCCTTTGCCATGAACTGGATGTTGAACGGACCGCTGATCTTCAGTTCCCTGGCAATGGTTCTGGAAATCTTCTTTAGCCTTCTTACGGTCTCCACATAAAGTTTCTGAGGAGGGAACTGTATCGTAGCGTCTCCGGAGTGGACTCCGGCAAATTCTATGTGTTCGCTTATTGCGTAGGCTACTATCTCGCCGTCCTTGGCCACTGCATCAAATTCTATCTCCTTGGCATGCTGGATGAATTCGCTCACCACCACGGGATGCTTCTTTGAGACATCTGCGGCCAACTGAAGGAACTGCTTGAGTTCGTGGTTGTTGGAGCATACGTTCATAGCCGCTCCGCTGAGTACGTAAGATGGTCTTACAAGAACAGGGTAGCCCACCTTGTCCACAAAGGCATGGATGTCGTCCAGGGTCGTAAGTTCGCTCCAGCGAGGCTGATTGATGCCCAGACGGTCCAGCATCGCTGAGAACTTATGGCGGTCTTCCGCATTGTCTATGGACAGGGCAGAGGTTCCCAATATCCTCACATTTGCATCGTTGAGCCTCATAGCCAGATTGTTAGGAATCTGTCCGCCCATACTTACCACAACTCCGTAAGGGGATTCCATCTCGAAGATGTCCATAACCCTCTCGTAGGTGAGTTCGTCAAAATAAAGGCGGTCGCACATATCGTAGTCTGTGGAAACGGTCTCCGGGTTGTAGTTTATCATCACACCCCTCCAGCCGCATTTGCGCAAGGTGCTCAGACAGTTTACGCTGCACCAGTCAAATTCCACGGAACTGCCTATGCGGTAAGCTCCGCTTCCAAGGACGATTATGGACTTGTGGTCTTTCTCGAAGTTTATGTCGTTGGCGGTTCCGTTGTATGTCAGGTAGAGGTAGTTTGTCTTTGCCGGGAATTCCGCCGCCAGAGTATCTATCTGCTTGACTACAGGGAGGATACCCAGGGACTTGCGGTACTCGCGGACCTTGATCGCATAGCTGTCCGGGTCTGCCTTGCCCTTGAGGACCAGCCTTCCTATCTGGAAATCTGAAAAGCCGCTTGCCTTGGCCCTCTGCATCGTTTCGGTGTCTATATCCCTGAGGTCCTTGAGACGGGAAAGATCTTTCCCGATCAAGTGGATATTGTAGAGTTTCTGGAGGAACCACTTGTCGATCTTTGTGGCATCGTGGATCCTGTCTACAGTGTATCCTGCTTCAAAAGCCTTGGCTATGACGAAGATACGGCTGTCTGTAGGTTCCTTGAGCTCCTTCTCTATATCATCCACCTTCATTTCCTTGTTGGCAACGAAGCCGTGTGCTCCGCGACCGATCATCCTGAGACCTTTCTGGATAACCTCCTCGAAGCTCCTTCCGATGGCCATCACTTCTCCCACACTCTTCATACTGCTGCCAATAAGGCGGCTGACTCCATGGAACTTGGAAAGGTCCCAGCGAGGAATCTTGCACACGATATAGTCCAAGGCCGGCTCAAAGAAGGCCGGTGTGGTCTTTGTCACGGAATTCTTCAGGTCGAACAGTCCGTAGCCCAGTCCGAGCTTGGCGGCCACGAATGCCAGCGGATAGCCGGTAGCCTTGGAGGCCAGGGCGGAAGACCGGCTCAGACGGGCGTTCACCTCAATCACCCTGTAGTCTTCGCTTTCCGGGTCGAAGGCATACTGGACATTGCATTCTCCCACGATGCCTATATGCCTGACTATCTTTATGGAAAGCTCCCTGAGCAGGAAGTATTCGTGATTGGTGAGGGTCTGGCTTGGAGCCACCACGATGCTCTCTCCGGTATGTATTCCAAGAGGGTCGAAGTTTTCCATGTTGCAGACCGTTATGCAGTTGTCGAAACGGTCTCTGACAACCTCATATTCTATTTCTTTCCAGCCTTTAAGGGATTTTTCCACCAACACCTGCGGGGAGAATGTAAAGGCTTTTGCGGTAAGTTTCCTCAGTTCCGAGTCATTGCTGCAGAAGCCGCTGCCCAGTCCTCCGAGGGCGTAGGCTGCCCTGACAATAACGGGATAGCCCAGTTGGTTGGCAGCCTTCAGGGCGTCTTCAATATTCTCTACAGCGTGGCTCTTTATGGTCTTAACTGAAATCTCGTCCAGTTTCTTAACGAACAGTTCCCTGTCTTCCGTGTCCATTATTGCCTGGATAGGGGTTCCAAGCACCTGTACCTTATATTTATCCAGGACTGAGCTGCGGTATAGCTCCACTCCGCAGTTGAGGGCGGTTTGTCCTCCGAAAGACAGAAGTATGCCTTGAGGCTTCTCTTTCTGGATGACCTTCTCCACAAAATAAGGAGTTACGGGCAGGAAGTAAATCTTGTCAGCGATGCCTTCTGATGTCTGCACAGTGGCGATGTTAGGGTTTATGAGCACTGTCTTTATGTGCTCTTCCTTCATTGCCTTGAGAGCCTGGGATCCGGAGTAGTCGAATTCTCCGGCTTCACCGATTTTCAGTGCGCCGGAACCCAGAATGAGGACTTTCTTTATAGACTTCATTTACAGGAGGTTTATGAACTGGTCAAACAAAAATTCAGTATCGGTCGGGCCGCTTGTGGCCTCTGGATGGAACTGGGCGGAGAAGAATGGTTTCTTCTTATGGCGGATGCCCTCGTTGGTGCCGTCGTTCATGTTCACGAACAACGGTTCCCAGTCTTTGTCCAGGGTCCTGTCATCCACGGCGAATCCGTGGTTCTGACTGGTTACGAAGCAACAGTCGGTTCCGAGCATCCTTACCGGCTGGTTATGGCTGCGGTGCCCGTATTTGAGCTTGTAGGTCTTGGCTCCCGCCGCCCTGGCCATCAGCTGGTTGCCCATGCAGATGCCAAAGATGGGCTTGTTCCCTTTCATCGCAACCTTAAGATGCTCTACGGCCTTGGTGCAGAGTTCCGGGTTTCCCGGACCGTTGGATATGAACAAGCCGTCCCATTCCAGAAGGTTGAAGTCATAGTCCCAAGGAACCCTCATGACTTCCACATTTCTGTTTATCAGGCATCTGAGAATATTGTTCTTTACTCCGCAATCCACCAGCACCACTCGTTTTGTTCCCTTTCCGTAGACCGTAACATCTTTGCATGAAACTATATCCACCTGGTTATCCAGGTTGGGGTCGGGAATAGCTCCCTTCTTGCGACTGCCCAAAGGCACTATCCTTCCCAGCATAGCGCCGTTTTCCCTGAGCACCTTTGTAAGTTCCCTGGTGTCAACCCCGTAGATTCCTGGAATCTTATGGCTTTTCATCCACTGGTCCAGGCTTTTGGCTGAATCCCAGTGGCTGTAGTTTTCCGAGTAGCAGGAGATCACAAGTCCCCGGACGTGTATCTTTTCAGATTCGAACACCTTTGATATGCCGTATTCATCCACCCTGTCTTCAGGTACTCCGTAGTTTCCGATAATAGGGTAGGTTATGCAAAGTATCTGTCCTGAATAGGACGGGTCCGTCAGGCTTTCCGGGTAGCCGACCATTGCGGTGTTGAATACTACCTCTCCGTCTGCACTCTTCTGATAACCAAAAGAATAGCCCTGAAATTCAAGGCCATTCTCCAAAACTAGTTTTATGTTTTTCTGTGATTGCATCATCAAAGGTTCAAATCGAGGTGCAATTTACAAACTTCTTGCGAAAATACCCCAGAATTCTTCCTTAAGTTCTTCCCAGGTTTTCTGCTGGGATGCGCTCAGGCGGCTGCAGTAGCTGTTCAGAAGCTCCACGGCTTCTTCCTTGCGGCCTTCCTTGATCAGCTGTACCGCTTTCTTTTCCAGGGCGGGAGCATCGTCGAAGATCATGTCGTCATACTCCTTCAGTGCCTTTTTCATTCTGGAGGCCGTCCTGTTCCATCCAAATGCCGCAAGGCGGTTGGTTTCCCTGAAACGCCAGATAGCAGCATCCTTGCGGTAACGTTTCTGCCCGCATACCTCAAATCCTGCAGGTAGCTTTGTCTGGCCGGCGTAGATCGGCACCCTAGGGGTAAGGGCCGGAATGTCAAATGCGAAGTAAGCCACTCCGCCGACTTCGTCCGGAAGCCAGCTGCGTAACTTGATAATCTCTGAATATGAGCACTGTATCACGGAAATCGTATAGGCCCAGGAAACCGTTCCCGGCTTGAGGTTGTTCAGGAGGGAACGCATTGCATTGGTCATATAGGGACTTACCGGACAGGTTGTGTCAGAGACTGCGACCAGTTCTCCGTTTTCATTCCTGGTCCACCTCTTGACCTCCGTGTTGAGGTTCTTGAGCATATCGAACTCAGTCCCCTCGTAAGTGGAGCGGTAGATCTCGAACATCTGCCTTGCGCTGACTTTCTTCTTTGGCTTGATTGTGAACGGAATCTCCTCGTCTTTCATAGTCAGGCCAAGGCCAGGGTCCAGGGTGTTGAACACAAAGACCTCCCTGTGGGAGAAGTTCTTGCCTTTCTGCCCGTCCTCTGAAACCATCTTGTAGAACTTGAAAGGGGACTTTCCGTCCCAAAGACCCAGTTCCTTGCATCTTTCCCTAAGGTCAGAACCGTACATGAAATTATCCGGATCGGAGAAATTCACTGTCCCAATCCTCGGAACGTTGGCGCTTATTCCCACGTGGTCATCCGGAATCCTCTGTGCAACCCACAGTGCTCCAGGCTTTTTGCCGCTTTTTCCGGTGCCGTATATCTCAAAGAACCAGGCCTCGTTCTTGTCTATTACCGTAAGGCATTCGCCGTTGTCGGCAAAGCCGTATTCTTCTGCCAGGCTTCCCATCAGGCGGATGGCGTCCCTGGCCGTAGAGCATCGCTGAAGAGCCACTCTTTCAAGCTCTTCTATAAGGAACAGGGCGTCCCCGCGGCGCAGGTCCTGGCGGCCTTCGGTTGTGGTTTCTCCAATGGCCAATTGCTTTTCGTTCATGCAAGGGTAGGCCACGTTCATATATCGGAAAGTCTCCTTTTCCGGGGCCGGTATTGAGCCCTTGACTTCCACGTCCCTCGTGTCGTACGGCTCTTCCGTGTGCATCAGGCCCCAGCGGATCTCATCAACGCTCCCTGGAGCAAATACCTTTCTCGGCTCCATCGTGAGCCAGGTCCTGAAGTTGGAGTCGCAGGTATGGGCTGTCATCACCGATCCGTCGTCCGAGGCTTGCTTCCCTACGACTATAGACGTGCATTGGGCTGAAGCCAGGCTTGGCATAAGGCCAAGTAGGGTCAGCATCGCGAATGATATGACAAACTTTCTCATTTCCAATTACATGCTTCGTGCAAAGATGCTCCAGAATTCTTCTCTCATTTCCTCCCAGGTTCTCTGTTGGGATGCGCTCAGGCGGCTGCAGTAGCTGTTGAGAAGCTCCACGGCCTCTTCCTTCTTGCCTTCCTTGATAAGTTTTGCGGCCTTTTCTTCAAGTGCCTTGGTGTCTTCAAACAGCATCTGGTCATACTCGGCGAGGGCTTTTCTGACGCGGTCTTTGGTTCTGTCCCATCCGATGGTTGCCACGCGGTTGGTCTCCCTGAATTTCCAGATAGCGGCGTCTTTGCGGTAGCGGTGCTGGCCGCATACGTCAAATCCGGCAGGCAGTTTTGTCTGTCCTGCGTAAATAGGGACACGTGGAGTCTGGGCCGGGTTGTCGAAGGCGAAATATGCCACTCCGCCCACTTCGTCCGGGAGCCAGCCTCTGAGTTTAACTATCTCTGAATAAGAGCACTGGATCACTGCTATCGTCCTTCTTCTAGGGGCGCAGCCTGGTTTGAGCATGTTCAGCAGTTCCCTTGTGTCGTTGGTCATGAACGTGCTGATAGGGGCGGTGGTGTCGGTGACGGTCTTCATTCCTCCGTCTTCTCCCCTGACTCTTCTTTTAACGGCTACTTTAAGGTCCTTGACCTGGTCAAGGTCGGTTCCGTCATATGTCTGGCGATATAGCTCGAACATCTTCTGGGCAGACACTTTCTCCTTAGGCTTTACGGAGAAAGGCATCTCGTCGTCTTCGAACTTGAGACCCAGATCCGGAGCCAGAGTGCTAAGCACAAAGAACTCTCTGTAACTGAAGTTCTTCTTTTCTGAACTTACCATCGGCCAGAACTTGAAAGGAGACTTTCCGTCCCACAGCCCCAGTTCCTTGCATCTTTCCTTCAGGTCGGAAGCGTACATGAACTTGTCCGGATTCTTGAAGTCAATCACCTCTATCCTAGGTATGTTGGCGCTTATGCATACGTGGTCGTCCGGGATTCTCTGGGCTGCCCACAGGGCTCCGGGCTTCTTGCCGCTCTTTCCGCTGCCGTAAATCTCGAACAGCCAGGCTTCTTTCTTGTCGATGACGGTGAGGCTCTCTCCCCAGTCCCCATAGCCGTACTCCTCTGCAAGGCTTCCCATCAGGCGTATGGCATCGCGAGCCGTAGAGCACCTCTGAAGGGCTATTCTCTCCAGTTCCTCTATCTGGAACATTCCGTCCTTGTTTACCAGTTCTCGCTTTCCGTCCGTGGTGGTTTCTCCCATTGCCAGCTGCTTCTCGTTCATGCAAGGGTAGGCCACGTTGAGGAACTTGAACGTTTCTCCCTCAGGTGCCGGAATGCTTCCTTTGAGAATCGTATTCCTCAAGTCAAATGGCTCTTCGGTGTGCAGCAAGCCCCAGCGAATCTCGTCCTGGCCGTTTGCAAAAACCTTCCTCGGCTCCATAGTCACCCAGGTCCTGTAGTTGGCATCACACGTGTGGGCTGTCATCACAGACCCGTCATCAGAAGCCAGCCTGCCCACCACAATCGATGTGCAGCTTTCCTTTATTGGTTCATCTTCAGGAAGATATGGTGTGACTTGTGCATATGACACAACAGGATTGATCAGCAACAGAACGGCAATAGCCATCGCCGACGAATAAAGAAACCTTCTCATAAATATCTTGTTTTTGGTTACAACAAATATAATAAAACTGCAGATACCCCCGATTTATTTGTACCTTTACTCCTGATATTATTTTGCTGTTATGCGCCCCGGATACAGGAAATTACTGATTTGGCTCGCCGCTTTGGCCGGAACTGCGGCATCATTGTTCTATGTATTTGACAATTATGCAGACCAGATTCTGACTGGCATCGCAGATAATTATATTAAAAAGGAACTGGGTAAGACAGATTCCCTTTCCTTGAACTATTCCAACCTTGATTACAGCCTTGCCACAGGCAGGATCAAGGTAAAGGACATCGAGTTTTCCTATCTTCCTAAAAATATGGAAGGTTCCTGCAAAAGCCTGGAACTAGGGCCATTGAAGCCTCGTCAGGTATGGCGTGAAAAGCAGGTGGCCCTGGATTATGTCAGGATCAGGGAGCCGAAGTTGTCAGTTCGCCTCAAACCTGACAGAAAGGAGAAGGACTCTGTTCAGGTCAAGGAGGTATCAGAAAGCGGTATTGTCAAGTATATAAAGAAGATTGGAGTTAAACGGGTTGAGATAGATAACGGTTGCTTTTCTCTGCGACGCACTGGGAGCAAGATGGATTTGTCTGCCGATAGTATCTGCCTTTCCGTATATGACTTGGGATATGGTCTGGAAGACAGGAGACTGACCTATTGCGACTCGCTCTATGATTTTTCCGCCTCGAATTTCGTTTTCGCGTCCAAGGACAGCCTTTACCGTCTTGACGTGGACAATATTGCAACCCGGAACTCCGGCGGACTGTTTATGAAAGGCATACACGGGCGGAATACAACTTCCAAAACCCGCCACGCTGATGCCAAGGGCAAGGTGCCGGTAACCTGGTCTGATTTCAAGGCCAGGACTTTGCGCACCTCGTCCGTAAATATAGTTCGCACGGTTCTTCAGAAGCAGATTTCAATAGACAGCATATTCATAGACGGAGACCAGATGACATCCTATCGCGATGCCAGGTATCAGCCGAAGAAGGAATTTCCTATGCCTCAGGAGTCTATCCTGAGAATTCCGCTGCCTGTCCATATCGGTATGATTGATATTAAGATTACCTATTACAATATGGAGATAAAGCGCCCGGAGGGATCTGCCGGAATGCTGCGATTCCACGATACGGGCCTTAAAATAAGCCGATTCTCCAATGATCCGGATCATACCACGGTTTTCCGAATTACACCGCGTATGGGGAAGGGACAAGCTGACGTGACTCTAACTCTGAAGAATGACCGCAACTCTTCATTCACCCTAAGTGGAAATGCCAGAAATGTCAGTATCAGCGACTTTGGAGGCCTCATCGGCCCACTTTTCGGAGTCTCTGCGACTGGAAGCATACAGAGCCTCAAAACATCGTTTTCGGGTAATAAGTTTTCCACGAAAGGGAATTTCTGCATGCTTTACGATAACCTGAAGCTTGAGGTGGATCCCCAGAAGACACCGATTGCATTTCTTTCCAAGCATAGCAAGGCAGTAAGTTTGCTGGAGGGTGGTATTATCCATAGACAGAACCCGCGCAAGCATAAGAAAGAGCCTTTTACCTGTTCAATCACCGCTAAGAGAGATCCGATGAAAAACTATGGAGCCTATATTGTATCCACTCTCCTGAACGGGGTTGAGCAGACTGTCCTTAATTCCTTGGCATACAAGGAGGCGCAAAAGATGAAAGGCCGTAAAAACATTTTAGAAAAAAAGGATAAGCTTGTCGAGCGCATCAAGGAAAAGAAACAGGAGTATAAAACCCGTCGGCAGAAGAGGAAATCCGAAAAATAAATCGTATATTTACAAGAAAATAAAACTTATAGTTATGAAATACGTATCTTACCTTGTGCTGGCCATTGTTGTTTGTGGCTGCCTTCTATTCATGTCTATGGACGGCAAGAAACTCAAGCTTAAGGGAACAAAGTGGGTTTGGGTTGAGAAGATCTTTGTGGCAGATGCCGGAACAATGACGGTGAACCACACACTCGATTTCACTACCAAGAACGATGTAATCATAGGCTTTAATTCCTATATGCCGCCTCATCCTGCAATGTACATGAATCCGGATGGAGAGGTTCCGACCATGCCTGGCTGGAGTAATTCAGATACCAAAAAAGGAACTTATAAAGTCAAGGGAAATACTCTGACAATTACCTTTGAGGACGGATCTGAGGAGATTTTCGATTATCGCGATGGAAATCTTGTTTCCTGGAAGAGAAGTCTTGAGGGCAAAGAAAAGGTTTACGTTCCTTGCACGGAATTCAAATCCCCAGAAAATTCCTGACCACCCACCATATTAGGTATAGTGCCACGTAAGATATAATAGTGTATTTGCTTGTGGCAAAGTTATATAGGGAGACGGTTAATCTAGACGGGCTGGGCCTGTTCATCATCAGTGTGGAATAGGCTGTAACCAAAAGCAGGGGAATCGCGATTACAAAGAAAAGATTATATGAAACTGCCTCGGCGATTCTGCCGTGAAGGCACGCGTGTATAGCCCTCTGGGCGCCGCAGGACGGGCATTGGTATCCCGTAAGAAACTTCATCGGGCATTTGGGAGCAATATTGGATTCCACGGGATTTACGAAATAATAAAATACCCCTGCCGCAATAATAGCGACAGGGATTATCCACATCCATATCCTATGGAATTTCCGGGCCATCAGGTCCGCTAATAGAGATTAGGATAATTAACAATGCCAGAGCCGATTCCTGCTGCAGCTGCTATTATGACAATCACGATATATATGATTACTCCCAGCAACGACGAAACTGCGGCCACAATTGCCCAGGTAGCTGCTTTCCTGGAGGAATCCTTAGCTTCCTGATAACGACCGCTGAACCACAATCCATCTACCCTTGATGCAAACACAATGGAAACGATACCCAGTGGAAGGCAGCAGAGAATGGTGGTCAAGATTCCCCAAACCAGGTTGTTGGAAGGTTTTGGGAATGGCGGAGCCTGATACTGGTTAGGCTGCTGATAGCCGTAGGGATTCTGGTAACCCTGCTGGTATTGATACTGGTTCTGATACTGATTCTGGTTCTGGTTCTGATCTGGATTAATTACTTCCATGGCATTTTCTGTTTGAGAATGTAAAGATACAAATAAAATCTCTTATATTTGGGAAAACGAACTATGGAGTGGTTGCAAAGTCTCGGTTTGCTTGGTCTTTTCCTTGGTAGCTTTCTGGCGGCTACCATAGTTCCTTTTAGTTCGGACATCCTGTTTGTAGGGATATTGGCAGCCACAAAACAGACGGTTGCCTGTCTGGCTGCGGCGACGGCAGGAAGCTTCGCCGGAAGCGTAGTCACGTACGAGATGGGCCGGCTCGGAAAGTGGGAATGGATTGAGAAATGGCTTGGGATTTCTCCTGAAAAACTTGATAAACAGCGTGTCTACATATCCAAATATGGAATATGGCTGGCTTTGGTAGCCTGGTTGCCGTTCATTGGAGATGTAATGGTGCTAGGACTGGGATTCTACCGTACCAGAAGACTTTTAACCTACATCCTTCTTCTTGTGGGCAAATTCCTCAGGTATTTATTCTGGACAATTGTTCTAACGGTCTGACTCTCCGTAAAGCAGTCTTGCGGCAGACGGAGCCATCTTGGTGTTGGAGTGGCCGACACCTTTGACATATTCCTTCTTCCAGTTGAACGGAGTGCCTTTCGCTTCTGCGTCTTTCTGGCAGAAGGAGAAGAAGGCGTTGCCTCTGGCAAGTCTTGTAAGGCCCTGGGCGTCAGTCTCCGGAGTCTGCCTCAGCGATGATGTCCTGAGAGTGTCCGCATCGCCGAGAAGGATAATCATCTTTTTGCCATAATAAGCCTTCACGTCTGCGCCGCTGCCGTTTATGCCGTATGGATAGGAGACGGTGTCAGACGGGTAGGTGTACCAGCCGGCGTTGGCTGCAACGGCTCTGTCCAGATGAGGAGTAGGGTTGAAAAGCAGGAAGCGGTGCACGAACTGGCCTCCGGCGGAATGACCGTAGATACTGAAAGACCTTGCTTTGGAATCGCTGTGGGCTGTAAAGTAGTTGAAGACCTCTTCTATAAGCACGTAAACCCTCTCGTTCTCAGGGTTGTATGATCCGTCTTCAGATGTGACATTGCCCCTCTGGTAGAACTCATCCGGAAACTGTTCAGAAGAAAAAGTCGGAACCAGGACGATGAATCCGTATTTGTCTGCCTGTTCTATCCACTGGTCGCGGTATTCATCTCCGTTGCGGTCCATTCCGTGCATTACAAAAAGCACTGGCATTGAGGAGATTTTCCCGCTTGGAACATGGTAGAAAACCTTTACGCTCTTGCCTTCAAAAGGGCCGTGGCAGGCATATTCCACAACTGAAGAGCCTTCCGTGAAAAGGATTTCCTTTCGGCAGGAAGACAAAGCGGTTAAAACAGCGGCAATGAACAAAAATGACAGCAGACGTCTCATGACAATTGATTTTTTGTAAAGTTAAGCAGTTTTCCCGAAATAACTATCTTTGAAAAAAAGTAGATTATGGATTTTAAATGGGTAGAAGGTTTCAGTATATCCGTCAGGTATGAAGGCGGGCAGGTTGTCATTTGCGCAAACAAGGCCGGACTTTTGTCTATGGCAAATCACTTGAAGGCTTTGGTTGAGGAGTCTGCCGGCGGCCACTTCCATCTGGACCAAAACAACAGCCTGGAAGAAGGGTCCATAGAGTTAGTTGTGGAAAAGTCTTAATATCTTTGTGGAGTTATGTGGATTACTCTTGGACTTCTGATATTGGGCATTGTTGTGGGGATGTTCCTCAGGGGGCATAGCGGCAAATGGGTTTCTGCCGTTGTGATGGCAACCGTGTGTATCCTGCTGTTTGTCATGGGCGTAAGGGTAGGGCTGAACGAGGAGATTATCGGGGCCATCAAGTCCACAGGAGTTATCTCGGCGATTCTTTTCGTGTTTGGAACGGGATGCTGCATCATTCTGACCTGGCTGTTTACAAAGTATGTGATTGACCGCAAAAAAGAAGTTGTTGTTGCTGGAGATAAGGGCAGTGTTGAAACTTCGGGCGGAAGCAGCGGCTTCAAGGACAGCGCGATCATACTCGGATGTTTCCTTCTGGGACTGGTGCTGGCCTTGACCAGGATATTGCCGGATGCCTTCTATGCTCTTGACTTTGAGTCTTATGCAGACTGGGTGCTGTATGCGATGCTGCTGTCTGTGGGAATCAGCATAGGGATGGGGGACAGTATCGTTGGCCTTGTGAAGAAACTTCCCCGCAGGGTTCTGTGGCTTCCGCTGGTTGCGCTTGCCGGAACCTGGATAGGCTCTGTCGTGGCATTTATGATAATTAGGGCTCTGGGCTATGACCTGTCTTTGCAGCAGAGTGCAACCATCAATACTGCAATGGGTTACTATTCCCTGTCTTCGATTTTGACAACCAAGGCCTGGGGAGCCACCATAGGCTCGATATGCCTTCTGACAAACCTTCTGAGAGAACTGTTCACGATTATAGCCGCAAAGCCGATGGGAAAGGTATTCGGCAGATTTGCATCCACTTCCAGCGGCGGGGCTACGGTCACCGACACCAGTCTTCCAATCATTCTCAAGGCCGAAGGCAACGAAATAATGCCAGCAGTTCTCTATTTCGGCATCGTGATAAATATTGCAGTTCCATTTCTTCTGACATTCTTTTTGATGTAAATCCAAAATTATTCGTACCTTTAAGCGATTAATTGATTTTGGTTTAATATGAAAAGAATAATTGAATGTGTGCCCAATTTTTCTGAAGGGCGCAACCGTGAGGTTATCGACAAGATAGTTGCGGCGATTGCAGCGATAAAAGGAGTAAAAGTTCTGGACGTGGATCCGGGAGAAGCCACCAACCGCACCGTGGTTACTTTCGTGGGAAGTCCTGAGGATGTAGTAGAGGCTGCTTTCCAGGGTGTTAAGAGGGCTGCTGAACTTATCGACATGAGAGTTCACAAGGGTGCTCACCCAAGGTCCGGCGCAACTGACGTGCTGCCGCTGATTCCTGTTTCAGGCATTACCCTGGAGGAGTGCGCAGAACTGGCGAGGGCTTTGGCAAAGAGGATCTTTGACGAGCAGCAGATTCCTTGCTACTGCTACGAGGCTGCCGCTTTCAAGCCGGAGAGGAAGAACCTGGCCGTTTGCCGTGCAGGCGAGTATGAGGCTCTGCCTGAGAAGGTTGTGGATCCCGACAGGAAGCCGGATTTCGGCCCAGGCGAGTACACTGAGGTGGTAGCCAAGTCCGGTGCCATAAATGTAGGCGCGCGTAATTTCCTTGTAGCAGTTAACTATAACCTGAACACCACTTCCACCAGAAGGGCTATGGCCGTGGCTTTTGACGTCAGGGAGAAGGGAAGGAAGATGAGAGAGGGCGGAAGCCTTACCGGCAAGGTCCTCCGCGACGAGAACGGAAAGGAGATGTGGCAGCCAGGAACGCTCAAGGGATGCAAGGCTATCGGCTGGTACATAGATGAATACGGTATCGCACAGGTTTCAATGAACATTACCGACATCGAGGCCACTCCGCTGCACAAGGCATACGAGGAGGTTTGCCGTGCCGCTGCCGCCAGGGGCCTGAAGGTTACCGGAACTGAAATCGTGGGTCTGGTGCCTAAGAAGGTGCTCATAGACGCCGGCAAGTTCTATCTGGAAAAACAGCAGAGGTCTCTTGGCATCGCTGAGGACGAGATTCTCAAGATTGCCGTAAAGAGCATGAGCCTGGACGATCTGAAGCCTTTCAACCCGCACGAGAAAGTTATCGAGTTCCTGATGGAAGACCCTAAGGAAATGGCTGTTAAAGAGCGTCTTGTAAGGATGACCTGCAAGGAATTTGCAATAGAGACCGCATCCGAGTCTCCGGCTCCGGGCGGCGGAAGCATTTCCGCCTATATGGGTGCTTTGGGAGCAGCCCTTTCCACGATGGTTGCCAACTTGTCTTCCCACAAGAGGGGATGGGACGACCGCTGGAAGGAGTTCTCTGACTGGGCCGAGAAGGGGAATGCCCTTATGAACGAGATGATTGCCCTTGTGGACGAGGATACTGCCGCCTTCAACAAGATAATGGACGTGTTCTCTATGCCTAAGGGAACAGAGGAAGAGAAGGCCGCCAGGGCCCAGGCTATGGAAGAGGCCACTCTTTATGCCACCCAGGTGCCATTGAGGACTCTCAAGACCGCTTTCAAGGTATTTGAAGTAGCCTCAGCGATGGCATCAGAGGGAAATCCTAACTCCGTATCTGACGCCGGCGTTGCCGCTATCGCTGCCAGAGGAGCTGTGCTTGGAGCCAGACTGAATGTCCATATCAATGCGGAAGGCTTGAAAGACAGGCAGATGGCAGAGAGCCTTATGAACGAGGCCGACAGGATCGCAGCCCAGGCAACTGCCGAGGAAAAGAGAATCCTGGAAATCGTTGAAGACAAGATAAGAGGATAAATAATACTGAATAACATGACATTCAAGGAAGAGATATTGGCTGGAATACCGGCTACGCTGCCGGAGCCAAAGCCATACGACACAAATATCAACCACGCTCCAAAGCGCAAGGATATCCTGACTCCCGCCCAGAAAAAACTGGCTCTGAGGAATGCCCTCAGATATTTTCCTAAGGAGTTCCACGCTACCCTGGCGCCCGAATTTGCCAAGGAGCTCAAGGATTACGGAAGAATCTATATGTACCGCTTCCGTCCTGATTACAAGATATATGCAAGGCCTATAGACGAGTATCCTTGCAAATGCCGCCAGGCTGCCGCCATAATGGCAATGATCCAGAACAACCTGGACGAGAGAGTGGCCCAGCATCCGCACGAGCTCATCATTTACGGAGGAAACGGTGCCATTTTCCAGAACTGGGCACAGTACAGGCTTACGATGCAGTATCTTGCAACTATGACCGAGGAGCAGACCCTGAGCATGTATTCCGGCCATCCTATGGGGCTTTTCCCTAGCCACAAGGACGCTCCTAGGGTTGTTGTCACCAACGGAATGGTTATCCCCAACTACTCCAAACCGGATGACTGGGAGAGGTTCAACGCTCTGGGCGTAAGCCAGTACGGTCAGATGACGGCCGGTTCCTATATGTACATCGGCCCTCAGGGAATCGTTCACGGAACCACAATCACCGTTATGAACGCCGCCCGCATGCAGCTCAAGAAGAGGGGAATAGAAGGCACCCGCGAGAATATGGCAGGTATGCTGTTCATTACCGCCGGTCTTGGCGGAATGTCCGGCGCCCAGCCAAAGGCCGGTAACATTGCAGGCGTGGTGAGCGTTACCGCTGAAATCAACCCTAAGGCTGCAAGAAAGCGCTACGAGCAGGGCTGGGTGGATGAACTTCACGACAATCTGGATGAACTTATTGTAAGGATAAAGAAGGCCACCGAAGGCAAGGAAACCGTTTCCCTTGCATATGTGGGCAATGTGGTTGACCTTTGGGAAAGGCTCGCCGATGACAATATAAAGGTAGATATCGGTTCAGACCAGACTTCGCTCCACAACCCTTGGGCCGGCGGCTACTATCCTGTCGGTTATTCTTTGGAGGAAAGCCAGAAGATGATGGCTGAGGAGCCTGAGAGGTTCAAGGAGGCTGTTCAGGCATCGCTGAGAAGACAGATTGCCGCCATCAACCGCCTCAGCGGCAAGGGAATGTATTTCTTCGACTATGGCAACGCATTCCTGCTTGAGTCTTCAAGGGCAGGTGCAGATGTCTTGAAGGCCGACGGCACGTTCCGTTATCCTTCATACGTGCAGGACATTATGGGCCCTCTGTATTTTGATTACGGCTTCGGTCCGTTCCGCTGGGTGTGCATGAGCGAAGACCCTGAGGACCTTGCAAAGAGCGATGCCCTTGCAGTTGAGGCTCTTATGGAGGAATCCAAGACCGCTACGGACGACATAAAGATGCAGATGCTGGACAACATCCATTGGATTGAGGAGGCCGGAAGAAACCATCTTGTCGTTGGTTCACAGGCCCGTATCCTCTATGCAGACGCTATAGGCAGAACCACAATCGCCCTCAAGTTCAACGATGCAATAAGAAAGGGAGAAATCAAGGCTCCTATAGTTCTTGGAAGAGACCATCACGACGTTTCCGGAACGGACTCTCCTTTCCGCGAGACTTCCAACATCTATGACGGCAGCCAGTTCACAGCCGATATGGCAGTGCAGAACGTAATTGGTGACGGCTTCCGCGGAGCTACCTGGGTATCAATCCACAACGGCGGCGGAGTCGGCTGGGGTGAAGTCATAAACGGCGGCTTCGGAATGGTTATAGACGGAAGCGAGGACTCTGCCCGTCACATCAGGGAAATGCTTCACTGGGATGTGAACAACGGCATTGCCCGCCGCAGCTGGGCACGTAACAAGGGAGCCGAGGACGCTATCAGAAGAGAGATGCAGCGCACTCCTTCCCTGAAGGTTACAATGCCTAACCATGCAGACGACTCTTTGTTGGACGAGACTTTGAAAAACATCTAGTTTATGGAACACAAGATATCATTCGACCATCTCTCCCTGGAGAGAGTGCAGGAAATAATAGACAAAAAAATGACGCTTACCCTGTCCAAGGAGGCGGAGGAAGCGATAATCAAATGCCGCAAGTATCTGGACAGCAAGATGGAGGACATCGGCCGTCCGGTGTATGGAGTTACAACCGGTTTCGGTTCTCTGTGCAATGTGACCATCCCGGAAGACCAGCTGAGTCAGCTGCAGTACAATCTGGTTGTAAGTCACGCCTGCGGAATAGGCGAGAAGGTAAGGCCTGAAATCGTGAAGCTGATGCTGCTTCTGAAAGTGCAGTGCCTGTCATACGGACACTCTGGAGCACAGCTGGTTACGGTGCAGAGGCTGATAGACATGTTCAACAACGATATCCTGCCGGTTGTATATCAGCAGGGTTCCCTTGGAGCATCCGGAGACCTGGCTCCGCTGGCGCATCTGTCTCTGCCACTACTTGGTCTTGGTGAAGTGGTTTACAAGGGAAAGACAATGCCGAGTTCCGAGGTTCTCTCCATTATGGGATGGGAGCCTATCAGGCTGCAGAGCAAGGAAGGTCTGGCCCTTCTGAACGGAACCCAGTTCATGAGCGCTCACGCCGTATGGTCTCTGATTCAGTGCCATAGGCTCAGCCTGTGGGCAGACAGGATAGGGGCGATAAGCCTTGAGGCTTACGACGGAAGGATTGAGCCGTTCTATCCGCTGACACACAGACTGAGGCGTCATCGGGGACAAATAGATACCGCTGAAAGGTTTATGTCTTTGCTTGAGGGCAGCAAGCTCATCAAACAGAACAAGGAGCATGTTCAAGATCCTTATTCTTTCAGATGCATTCCTCAGGTTCACGGAGCTGTGAAAGACAATATCCGCTATGTGGAAAGCGTAATTGACAACGAGATAAACAGTGCGACCGACAATCCTAACGTGTTCCCTGACGAGGATATGATAATCTCCGCCGGAAACTTCCACGGTGAGCCTATCGCCATTCCTATGGATACACTTGCAATCGCTATGAGCGAACTTGCAAATATCTCTGAAAGAAGGACTTTCCGTCTTATTTCGGGAAAGAGGGGGCTCCCTCAGTTCCTTGCTCCGGAAAGCGGATTGAACAGCGGATTCATGATTCCTCAGTACACCGCGGCTTCCATCGTGAGCCAGAACAAGGGGCTTTGCTGGCCGGCTTCTGCAGATTCCATCCCGTCTTCACAGGGTCAGGAAGACCACGTGAGCATGGGAGCCAATGCCGCCACCAAGCTGGTCAGGGTAGTGGAGAATACCGAGAGGG
>CADAOA010000031.1 GCA_902789435.1 uncultured Bacteroidia bacterium
ACCTGGCCTGTGAGCAGTTTCCCTTCATTCTGGAAATACTTCTCTTATATATTCCCTGGTACTTTCGGCGTTCAGGGTTATGTAAAAATCAACTGTATGGGAGCTGATTTCTCAGTTATCCGCACGGAATTCATCGCCCTCTGGATTCAGGCCATCATCTACTTCGTCACCGCCTGCTTCTCCTACCGCTACATCAATAAATAGCTTCTTTCCCCCATATAAAACTTGTTTGATAACAAATTTTAACTATATTTGTTGTCTATCCGCAAGATTTTAATAAGTAGAAACAAATCATAATTAAATTTTAAATCATGGCAACTAAGAAATACAGAGTTGAATCTGACCTTCTGGGCGAACTCAAGGTTCCGGCAGAAGCATATTATGGAGTTCAGACTCAGAGAGCACTGAACAACTACAAGATTTCCGGCATCAGGATGTGCGATTATCCTGATTTCGTTGTGGCAATCGCTTACGTTAAACTTGCTGCAATCCAGGCAAACAACGAGCTTGGCGTTGTTGACAACACCATCACCAAGGCTGTCGTAAAGGCTTGCAAGGAAATCATCGCCGGCAAGATGCACGAGAACTTCCCTATCGACATGCTCCAGGGCGGTGCAGGAACATCAGTAAACATGAACGCCAACGAGGTTATCGCAAACCGCGCCCTCGAGATTATGGGCAAGGAAAGAGGAGACTACAAGTTCTGCTCCCCTAACGACCACATCAACTGTGCACAGTCAACCAATGACGCTTACCCTACAGCTCTCCACCTTACAATCGTGAGGATGAACAAGATGCTCGTAGAAAGCCTGAAGGCTCTCGTAGCTTCCTTCAAGGCTAAGGCAAAGGAGTTTGACAAGATTATCAAGATGGGAAGGACCCAGCTTCAGGACGCTGTTCCTATGACACTCGGACAGGAGTTCAAGGCTTTCGCCGATTCTCTGGAAGAGGAAATCGAGAACCTCGAGTACAACAAGAAGAAGCTCTATGGAATCAACATGGGCGGTACCGCTATCGGAACCGGTATCAACGCTACCCCTGGTTTCACCAAGCTCTGCTGCAAGAAACTTGCTGAACTTACCGGAGAGCCTTTCTTCGCTGCAAAGAACCTGGTAGCCGCTACTCCTGACACAGCTCCTTACGTTGCTTATCACGGAGCCGTAAAGAGACTGGCTGTCAAGCTTTCAAAGGTTGCTAACGACCTCCGTCTGCTGGCTTCCGGCCCAAGATGCGGTCTTGGAGAAATCAACCTTCCTCCAAAGGCTCCTGGATCTTCCATCATGCCGGGCAAGGTTAATCCTGTCATCCCTGAAGTTACCAACCAGGTTTGCTTCAAGGTTATCGGAAACGACACCGCTGTTGCATTCGCAGCCGAGGCTGGCCAGCTTCAGCTCAACGTTATGGAGCCTGTGATTATCCAGTGCATCACCGAGAGCATCACCTGGATGAGCAACGTGATGAACACTCTCAGAGTTGAGTGCGTAGACGGCATCACCGCCAATGCAGACCACTGCCTGGATCTTGTTAAGAACTCTATCGGCATCGTTACCGCCCTTAACCCTTACATCGGTTACAAGGCAAGCACCAAGATCGCCAAGGAGGCCCAGAAGACAGGCCGCAGCGTTTACGACATCGTTCTCGAGCAGAAGGTAATGACCAAGGCCAAGCTCGACGAGGCCCTCAGCCCTAAGAACATGCTCGCTCCACGCGATTACAAGAAATAATAATTAGAGTTTTCCCTCTTTTTTGAGGGCGGCGTTGAAACAGTGCCGGCACAGAGGCTCGTATTTGTCCATTTCACCGATAAGTACCTGCTCATCTGCGCCGGCACCTTTCACTGTTGGCAATCTGTGGGAATGCTGGGCCGGCTGACCGCATTTGACACAGATAGCGTGGACTTTGGTAATATATTCAGCCCTGGCCAGAAGTGCAGGCATCGGTCCGAAAGGCTTGGCCAGATAGTCCATATCCAGGCCGGCTACAATCACCCTGACTCCCTTGTCGGCGAGCATATTGCATACATCCACGATTCCATCGTCGAAGAACTGAACCTCATCTATTCCCACAACATCCACATCCGTGGCATAGAGAAGAATGTTCTGGGAAGAATCAACGGTGATGGACTGGATGGATTTTCCCTCGTGACTGACCACGTCTGTCTCAGAATAGCGCACATCTATCCCCGGCTTGAATATCTGAACTCTCTGATGGGCAAAATTCGCCCTTTTTAGCCTCCTTATAAGCTCTTCCGTCTTGCCGGAGAACATACTTCCGCAGATAACTTCTAGCCAACCAGACTGTTTTGGACTTTCTAGAAACATTTTTCTTAAATTTGTAGGGTACACAAAATTAATAAAAATATGGAAGAGAAAAAGGGACTGCTGTCCGCTCTTGCGGAAACGCTCAAGCAATACGAAATGAATCAGGCTGACAATAAGGACAGTCTGGCCATTGCCCTGGAAGAAAAACTTGAGGAAATCGCAAAGATGATTTCTTCTCTCAGCGACAGGATTGATCACCTTTCCGCCCGTCTTAATTCCATTGAGGGGAAAGTTGACGCCATTTCAGAGAGGGATTCCGGCTTTGATACCATTGCATCCGCAGAGACCGGAGAGGTCCCTGAGCCTGTATTCGATACCTTGGATGTAGACACAGAGGAGGAAGAAGAGGAATTCAGCTTCGACCCGGAAGAGGAGATCCAGGAAGAGCCGGCAGAAGAGCCTGTAGAGGAACCTGCAGAGGAAGAACCGGTTGAGGAGGAACCAGTTGAAGAAGAACCGGAAGAAGAACCGGAAGAGGAAGCTCCGAAACCGGACCCCGAGAAAAAAGGCGAGGACTGGTACGACTGGGAATATGACTATCCGGCAGAGTATGTGGATGACCTTCTGGATACTATGGGCATCAACGATAAGCTTGAGTTCGTGAGGGAACTGTTCCATTCAGATCCGGCGATGTTCAACTCCCAGATGAAAGAGATCGACACGATGCCGAATTTCAAGGCGATAGTTCAGTACTTCCGTCAGGCCCATCCTGAGTGGAAGGAAGACAGTGATACGGTTTACAGACTCTACATGCATATCCGCCGCAAATTCCGCAACTGATGGAAAGTGGAAAGCTATATCTTGTGCCTACTCCGGTAGGGAATCTTGAGGATATCACACTCAGGGCTTTAAGTATACTCAAGAGTGTGGATGTGATCTATGCGGAAGATACCCGCACAAGTAGCGTCCTGCTGAAAAAATACGGCATCTCCACCCATATGGAGAGCTACCACAAGTTCAACGAGCACAAGAAAACTCTCAGCATCTGCGACAAGATCCTTTCCGGACAAAATGCGGCTCTGATAACCGATGCCGGATCTCCGGGAATCTCGGATCCGGGATTCCTGATTACCAGAGACTGCATAGAAAACGGCATTGAGGTGGAGGCCCTTCCGGGTGCTACCGCCTTTGTTCCGGCACTGACAGTAAGCGGACTGCCGAGCGACCGCTTCTGCTTCGAGGGTTTCCTTCCACAGAAGAAAGGCCGACAGACAAGGATCCGCGAGATAGCGGAGAGTCCGGTGACTTCGATCATTTATGAATCCCCATACAGGCTTCTGAAGCTCCTTGAATCCCTTAAGGAATTCGCAGGAGGCCATCGCAGGGCAGCCGTATGCAGGGAAATCAGCAAAATACACAACGAGTGCAAAAGAGGCACTCTGGATGAACTCGTAGAATGGTTCACAGCCAACGAGCCAAAAGGAGAAATAGTAGTTATTATAGAAGGGAAAGAATATGGGAAAGATCAGGAGGGTCAGCGACACAACGGCAAGAGGTGTAATAGCGATGATGGCTCTGGTTCTGCTATTCCAGGCAGTAACATTCACAATTCACAAATGTTCTAAGGAAGAACAGGCTCCACAAAAAACTAAAAAGGAAATCCGTTCTGAACTGTTTGCCTTTGATCCCAATACAATAGGCATAGACAGTCTGCAGCTTCTTGGCTTTTCCCGGAAGCAGGCTCTGACAATCATCCACTACCGGGAAAAGGGAGGGCGTTTCCGGAAGAAGGAAGATTTCTCAAGGATGTACACGGTAAGTCCTGAGAAGTACGAGGAACTCGCTCCGTACATCGAAATCCCCATCGTGGAAAAGACAATTGCGCCCAAGCCTCAGAAAACCCCAAGACCAAAGGAGAAACCGGCAGAGAAGCCCACCACAGTTAAAGAGGAGACTTCAGATAAACCCCAAGTCAGCTGGAAGGGCGGCCCTAAGGAAAAAGTCTTCATAGACCTTAACCAGGCAGACAGTGCAGCCTTGATTTCCGTAAAGGGAATAGGTCCCTATTTCTGCAAGGCTATCCTCTCCTACAGAAAGGCTCTGGGCAGTTTTGCACACATAGAGCAGCTTCTGGAAATCAGAGGAATGGACCAGGAAAAGTTCGACAGGATAAAGGACCAGGTATTCGTCCATCCGGCAGGTATCAAAAAATTTTCCATCGCCGATGCTGATGAGAATTTCCTGAGACGGCATCCTTACATCGGAGCTTATAATGCCAGGGGAATAGCCCTTTTCATCCAGTCCCAAGGCAAGGAGCAGTGCACTCTGAGAAGCCTTTTTGAAAACAACCTGCTTTCCGCAGAAGATACCCTGCGCCTCCATCCTTATATGGAATGAATCCAATTTGCATTATCTTTGGGGCTGGATTTTTAGCAAGAAGAAAAAAATGGGATTTATCAGTTGTGAAAATGTGGTCAAGAAATTCGGCAAGTTCACTGCCCTGGACCACATAAACCTGGATATTCCTCAGGGCAAGATCTTCGGCTTCCTCGGCCCTAACGGGGCGGGAAAAACTACCCTGATAAGGATTATCAACCGCATCACCCTTCCTACCGAAGGCCAGGTGCTTTTCAATGGAAAGCCGCTACGTCTGGAGGATATTGAGAGAATCGGATATCTGCCTGAAGAACGCGGACTTTACAAGAAAATGAAAGTCGGAGACCAGGCCGTCTATCTGGCAAGGTTGAAAGGCCTGTCCAGAGGTGAGGCAACACGGGAACTCATGAAATGGTTCCAGAAATTCGGTATCCAGCCTTGGTGGAACAAGAAGGTGGAAGAACTCAGTAAGGGAATGGCCCAGAAGATACAGTTCATAACTACTGTCCTTCACAAGCCTCAGCTTCTGATCCTGGATGAGCCGTTCTCCGGATTCGACCCTATAAACGTCAACCTCATCCGCGACGAGATTCTCAGGATGAAAAATGAGGGCTGTACAATCATCCTCTCCACACACAATATGGAAAGCGTGGAAGAGCTCTGCGATGAGATAGCCCTGATCAACAAGGCCAAGCTGGTCATCACCGGCAATGTGGAGCAGATCCGCAAGGAGTACGGACACAACAGAGTGGAAGTATGCTACGCCCCATCCCAGGACGAGCCTGAGCTCCAGAGCGTTGACGGAGTATTCTCAGTAGTTTCCACAGAAAATGTCAAAGACTCCCTGAAGAGCATCCTGGACGTTGCGCCGGGAGTAAGCAGAAGGGATCTTATCAGAAGTGTCTCCGATAAGGCCGACATAATTTCCTTCCAGCCCCTGATGCCTAAGATGAATGAGATTTTCATAAAGCTGGTGGGAGAGAGCGGAGGAGCAACTTCTCAGAGTATAGATGATTACAGGTCGAACTCTAAAACTTCAACACTATGAGCAAGATTGGTATCATAATAGGAAGGGAATACTCAACCAGAGTAAAGAAAAAGTCCTTCATCATAGGAACGCTGCTGGTTCCGATATTGTTTGCGATGATGATTGTCATACCTATGTTGATAGCTATGTATTCATCTGACAATAAGGTCCGTACAATTGCAGTCAGCGATGCTTCAGGAGTGGTTGCCCAGAAACTTGAGGACAAGGAGAACATCAAATACTGCATGGTGGACAACGCCCTTGTAGACAAGATCAAGGTAGACCTTCCTTCTTCCGGAACCTACTATGCGTTGCTTCAGATTTCCGAACTGGATTCTCTCAATAACGCAGATGTGGCAATCTACTGCAAGGAGCAGGTCAGCATGTCTCTGAAAGACCAGATCCAGAGCCAGGTTAACGAGATACTGTCTGCAAATAAACTCGCCTCCTATGATATACCGAACCTGGAGAGCGTGATGGAGAATATCCGGAACACATCCCATGTCAAGACCCTTCAGGTGGGAGATGGTGACAAGGAGGGCAAAGAGACATCTGTAGGAGCCTATATGGCAATCGGCTACATTTCCAGCTTCATAATCTACATGTTCATATTCATGTTCGGAAGCATGGTTATGCAGGGAGTCATCGAGGAAAAGAACAACAGAATTATAGAGGTGATAGTTTCTTCCGTAAAGCCTATGCAGCTCATGATAGGCAAGATCGTGGGAATCGCCCTGGTTGCACTCACCCAGTTCGTGGCCTGGATAGTGCTCACGTTCCTGATCGTTACCGCAGTTTCTGTGGTTACCGGAAAGAGCACCGCATCCATTGCACAGCAAAGCGCACAGGCTCAGGTTGTTCCTGCTGGAATAGACGGTAACGCCGCCGATTTGAACGCCCTCGGAATCGATGCGTCTCAGGTGGATTCATCTGCCGTTTCAGAAGGAATGGGCGCTATAGCTCCAATCCTCAACACTCTCGGCCAGATGAACATTCTTGGTATCATCGGAACCTTCCTGATTTATTTCATACTGGGTTATCTGCTTTACGCCAGTATGTTTGCCGCGGTTGGAGCCTGCGTGGACAATCAGGCTGACACCCAGCAGCTGCTATGGCCGATAACCATCCCTCTTATCATCGGATTGTTCATAATGATGAGTGCCTTCCAGAATCCTGATTCCCCTATAGCTGTCTGGGGGTCCATCATTCCGTTCACATCTCCTATGGTCATGGTGGCAAGGTTCGCCTACGGTGTGCCGGCATGGCAGTACATACTGTCCGTTGCCCTGCTTGCAGGAACATTCCTGCTTATGGGATGGATCAGCGGAAAGATCTACCGCATCGGTATCCTTTCATACGGCAAGAAGGCTGGATGGAAGGAAATCTTCAAATGGATGAAGTTCAAGGACTAACACAGCATAAGATGAAAAGATTCCTATTGTGCGTTCTTGCCTTGGCAGCATCGCTGAGCCTCCAGGCCCAGAGGGTGAAGAAGGCGGAATACACTTCAGACCAACTGAACAGCAAGGCGGTCAGCAAGATTTCCTGGACCACCGTCACCATAGACAAGCGGTTTGAGCCATCCAAGGAGGACAATCTGGCCACATCCCCCGTTATAGCAAAATACAAGCCCGAGGTGGACAAATACACTGAGCCTATAGGGTTCTGCACCAACGGCCTCCTGAGAGGCTACCCCGTTGCGCCTATGTCTTCCTGGGCTGTGGATGCCTTATTTGAATATGCCCAGAACTGGATAGACACCACATCCCGCAAAGACATCAGCAAGAATGTCAGGATAGACTTTGCGCTGATGAACTTCGGAGGAATCAGGACCGAGATGCCGAAAGGAAATGTTTCCAAGTACGACATCCTTTCCATCTTCCCGTTCGACAACTTCCTGGTTATTGAAGAAATGGACGGGGACAAGGTTAGGATGCTGATGGAGTTCTTTGCAAAGACTAGGGGACAGGTTTTATCCAATGTCAGTCTCCATATAGACGGAGATAGCGTAAAGGAGTGTCTGATAGGAGGAAAGCCTATTGACGATAACCGGAAATACGTAGTGGCCACGATAGATTTCCTCTATCAGGGCGGAGACAATCTCTACCCGCTCAAGTACAGCAACTGGATGGTGGAAACACACAAGAAGTTGATGGACATCTTCATAGAATACATACAGAACCTGACAGCCCAGGGCAAGAAGATTGAAAAATCCAAAGACAACAGGCTCGTCGTTGAAAACAAAAAGAAATGACCATGAAACAGACATTGATTCTTTTGACTGCAGCTCTGCTCTTTTCTTTGTCCTCAGCGACGGGGCAGGACCTTGTGATACTTCACACTAACGACACCCACAGCCAGATCGAGCCTCTTACGACCGGAAATTACAAGGGCCGTGGTGGAGTGGACCGAAGGGAAAAATATATCAGACAGGTTAGGGCTGAGAACAAGAACGTCATACTCCTGGATGCCGGAGACTTCTCTCAGGGAACTCCGTATTTCACTCTATTCAAAGGAAATGCTGAGGTCGAACTTATGAATGCTATGGGCTACGACGCTGCAACCTTCGGAAATCACGAGTTCGATAACGGGCTGGCCGAACTCTCCCGCAGGATCAAGCTTATGGACTTCCCCCTGCTGAACGCCAATTACAAGATGGACGGGACTCCGCTAGAGGGACTGATAGCCCCTTACACCGTGATCGAGCGCGGAGGAAAGAGAATAGGAGTCATCGGCCTTAGCGTAAGGCTCGCCGGCCTGGTAAGCCCGAGCCGCATTGAGGGAATGAAATACCTCCATCCCTACAAGGTGGTCAACAACCTTGCACGCCGCCTTCGCAAAAGAGAAAAATGTGATCTTGTAATTGTTCTGAGCCACTGCGGTTTTTCAGATGGCAAGGACCAGAACCCTGATGACTTGATGATTGCAAAGAACACAGAAGGAGTGGATATCATCATCGGCGGTCACTCGCATACATTCATCAAGCAGCCTGCAATCGTTGAGAGCAAGACCGGAAAAAAGGTTATTGTCGTCCAGGCAGGATGTAAGGGAGAAGAAGTCGGAAGGCTGGATATCTGGTTCTAGGCTTCCTTATCCAGAGAATAAAGACTGAACTTGAATATGATGCCGCCTCCCTCTCTTTCGGAGGCGGTTATCGTTCCTTTATGGAATGCCACGGCATTCTTGACTATTGATAGTCCAAGACCGCTTCCTCCGGTACGGCGGGTACGCCCTTCCTCCACACGGTAAAATCTCTCGAATATCCTTTCCAGAGCCTCGGCCGGAACTCCTTTTCCGGTATCGGTATAGGTGAAGTTTATCTTGTAGCGGCCTTCTCCGGAAACCTGCTCTATACCTGCCACCAGGCTAATCTCAATGCCCTCTCCTCCGTGCTCTATAGAGTTATCTATCAGATTCTTGAAGAGAGAATAAATAAGATTGTAGTTTCCGTTTATCTTCAGCCGGCTACTTACTCTCGAGTTAAAGGTTACGTTGCTTTTCTCCAGTTTGTAGCCGATTTCTTCCAATATATCATCCAGACAACTCTTTATGTTCACTTCCTCTATTTTGTAGAGAGGTTCATCAGATTTTCCAAGCTCGGAAGATTCATCCAGTTTATTGAGGGTGGAAACCTCATCCACAAGATCCGCCAGACGGATTGCCTGGGAATAGGCCTTTCCGACAAATTTGCGCATCTGCTCGGGACTCATATCCTCCGAGTTGATTATCGTCTCAAGATATGCCCTTACTCCCGTAAGCGGGGTCTTAAGCTCATGAGCTATGTTGTGGCTTAGTTGCTGCTTGTATTTCTTGGCCTTCTCCAGCTGACTGAAAGTGGAGGCTATTTCCTTTCCCATATCTCCGAGCTCATCATTGCCGAACTTTATCTCAGACAGGCGGTTACCGTTATCCTTATCCTTGATTGCACCCACCAGTTCGCTGTAGGTGCTGAGAGGCTTGGAAAGTCTCCTTAGCACATAGATAAACGTAAGGATGAGTGCTATAAGCAGTATCGCGATAAGGATAAAGTAGTTGTTGCCTTTTTCCACCTGGGCCGGACGGCTTATCTCGAATTTTGAGTAGGAACGGATTATCTTGTCTTTGCACCTTCGGGCGAAATAGAGGTATTCGGTATCGGGCTCGCCGACAGAACTCCTCAAGGCACTCCCCTCTCCGGAAGAAGAGGCGTTTGACACTTCCGAAGTGCTCAGCACGTTATCCGGAATGGATATATCTTTCTCACGGGAGTCGTATATGACATCCCCCAAGGTATCTATAAGAGTGAAGCCGATACCGCCTCCCAGGATTATGCTTTCCGGACGTCTTCCGATGGAAAGGCTGTCTTCCACCAGTACCACGGCATCGCGGAGTTCTTTCTGAAGTGCGGAAATGCTGTAGCCGCGGCTCTGCCTGGATACATAGAGCAAAAAGAACAGGGCCAGCAGAGTGAGCAGTATAAGCAAGTAGATTACAAGCCTGTATCGATATTTGAGCTTGAGCTTTGCCATTTGCCTTAAGCAGAATGTGGCTTCTGGATGCAATAGCCGTAGCCGGAACGGTTCTGGATCAGTTCTCCCGCCTTGCCGAGTTTCTTCCTAAGGCGGGCAATGTGAACGTCAACCGTTCTCTGCAATACGAAACCATCGTCCTTCCAGACTTTTTTCAGTATTTCTTCCCTTGAGAAAATCTTTCCGGCAGAACGGGCAAGAAGAAGGAGTATATCCATTTCCTTGCGGGTCAGGAATACTTCAGTCCCGTCTGCAATAACATGGTTTTCAGTAGCATCAACCTTTAGACTGCCAAAGTCGAAAACATTCTGGGGAATCTCTTCGGAAGGAATGGGAGAAGGTTCCGGAGCTCCAACGTCCGCTCTCTTCCAGGAAGATGAAGAAGCCTCCGCCTGTACTCTCCTGCCGCTGCGGGATAGGACGGCACCTACCCTTGCTATAACCTCATTAACTGAGAACGGCTTGGAGATGTAATCATCTCCGCCGGTTCTGAATCCCTTGAGAATATCATCCTCGGTATCCAGTGCGGTCACAAAAATGATAGGAACGCTGCTCTTGTAGTCTTCCCTAAGCAGTTTGGCCAGTTTCAGGCCGCTGATGCCGCCAAGCATAATGTCCAGAAGTAGAAGGTCATACTTCTGCGCTGCAATTTCAGACATGGCATCCTCGGCACTAAGAACCGTCTTAACCTTGTATCCTGCCCTTTCAAGATTGTACTGGAGTATCTCGCAGATATCCTCCTCATCGTCGATGACCAATATCCTGGCCTTATTCTTTGACTCTTCCATAATTGCAAATATAATATAATTATTAACTTTATGGCCTGTTTGAAAAGAAGCGGTTTTATGACATACAAGAAAAAAGAAATATTCACGCCGGAAACAACCAGTAAACTGGCGGAGCATTACAAGGACATACTCGGTCTGCTGGGAGAAGACCCATCCAGGGAAGGTCTCCTTAAAACTCCGGAAAGGGTGGCCAAAAGCATGCAGTTCCTGATGCACGGTTACCAGATTGACCCTGTGGCAATTCTCAAGAGCGCCATGTTCAAGGAAGAATATCAGCAGATGGTTCTGGTAAAAGACATTGAGCTCTATTCCATGTGCGAGCATCATCTCCTGCCTTTTTACGGCAAGGCTCACGTTGCCTATATACCAAACGGTTACATAACCGGGCTCAGCAAGATTCCTAGGGTTGTGGACGCTTATGCCCGCCGCCTCCAGGTTCAGGAAAGGCTCACCGTCCAGATCAGAGACTGCATCCAGAAGACCCTCAAGCCGCTCGGTGTGGCCGTTGTTATCGAGGCTGCCCATATGTGCATGCAGATCAGAGGAGTCCAGAAGCAGAACTCAGTAACCACCACATCCGCTTTCACCGGAGCCTTCCTCAACAACCGCAAGACCAGGGAAGAGTTCCTCCGTTTGATTGGATCACCGCTTCATTGACAAACAAGATAGGACTTGAATTATGAGAATTTTGATTTGCTCAGCAGAGCAGGAAGAATTGGATTGCGCTATCCAGGCACTCCGGTTGTATGAAAGCAAGATTGCAGGAAAATTCCAGGTGGACTTTATGCTTACCGGCATCGGCACCACGTCCGCCTGCTATCGCGTAACCAAGAAGATTGTGGAAGCCTCATCCGATGGCAACCCCTACGCCCTTGCCATCAACATCGGCATCGCCGGAAGCTATGACCTCGAAGCCTTCCCTATAGGCAGCACCGCCCTGGTGGAAAAGGAATTCTTCGGGGACCTGGGATTCATGACCGCATCCGGATTCCTTACCCTGTTCGATTCCAAGACACTGGACGCCAACCTGTTCCCGTTCAAGGACGGGGCTCTGGAAATGCTTCCTCTGCCGGAGTTTTTCAACGATATAGCCAAGTCTTACAAGAGAGCCGTAGGTGTTACCATCCAGACCATAACCGGAGAAGAGAAGACCATCGGCCGCCTGATAGACAAATACTCACCTCAAATAGAGACTATGGAAGGAGCGGGCTTTTTCTATGTCTGCCTCAACGAATATGTAAAATTCCTGGAGATACGCAGTGTCTCCAACCGTGTGGGAGAGGAGGATACTTCCAAATGGGATACCCCTAAGGCTCTGGAAGCCTTGAAGGAGGCCATGAAGGAGTTTTTCCGCCAGATAGCTTGACAAGATGGAAGAATTCACCAAAAACAGCGAGGTTATCAGAATCGAGAACCTTCACAAGACATACATCCTGGGAACACAGCAGGTTAACGCCCTGGATGGAGTATCCCTGTCCATCAGGAAGAACGACTACATCGCGATTATGGGTCCTTCCGGTAGCGGCAAGTCCACGATGATGAACATCCTGGGCTGCCTGGATACCCCTACTTCCGGAAAATACATCCTCGGCGGTACGGATGTCAGCCAGATGGAAGACTCTGACCTGGCCGATGTCAGAAACCGCCAGATAGGTTTCGTATTCCAGTCCTTTAACCTTCTTCCAAGATACTCAGCCCTTGAAAACGTGGCTCTTCCGCTGATTTACTGCGGCACCCCGGAGAAAGAAAGGATCAGCTTGGGAACCAAGGCTTTGGAAGTGGTAGGCCTTTCCGACAGGATGGATCACAAACCTAACGAGCTGTCCGGCGGTCAGAGGCAGAGAGTGGCCATCGCAAGAGCCATTATCAACAACCCTACCATAATCCTGGCAGACGAGCCTACCGGTAACCTGGACACAAAGACATCGGTGGAGATCATGAACATCTTCGAGAAAATCTGGAGACAGGGCAACACCATCATCATCGTGACCCACGAAGAAGACATCTCCAGATTTGCCAGAAGGATTGTCCGTCTCCGCGATGGAAGAATCGAAAGCGACACAGAAAATCCTAACCCTACACTAGCAAATACATGATGAAGATATACACCAAAACCGGAGACCAGGGAACAACATCCCTGGTGGGAGGAAAAAGAGTTTTCAAGAATGACCCCAGGGTCGAGGCTTACGGAGATGCAGACGAGCTGATATCCTATATCGGCATCATCATCGCCGAGAGCGAGAATCCCGCCAATACAGCGGAAACGGCAACCCGTATCCGCAAAGACCTCCTTCGCATCCAGCAGACCCTTATGAAGGTTTCCGCTTTCTTCGCGATGCCTGAAGAAGGTACCGGCAAGGCTCTTAAACCGATGGAAGAATCTGAAACGCAGTTCCTTGAGGAAAGTATTGACGATATGACCGGACAGATTCCTCCCCAGAAAGCCTTCGTCATCCCGGGAGCCCCTATCCAGGCCGCCCACTGCCACGTCGCCCGCACTATCTGCCGCCGTGTCGAAAGAAGGGCGATCAATCTCCACTCCTCCGACCCTGATCTGGAAGCCAATCTCTCAAAGTGCAAACAATACCTTAACCGCCTGAGTGACTATCTGTTCACTCTGGCACGATTTTTCAATGCGGTGACCAATACACCGGAAGTCTTCTGGCTTCCTTAAAAATTTGGTTGCATATTGGAAAATAGTATATATATTTGCACCCCATTTTAGAAAAGTAGAGAAAAATGTATTGGACCTTAGAGCTTGCATCCAAACTGGAGGATGCTCCGTGGCCGGCCACCAAAAGCGAGCTTTTAGACTATGCGATGCGTTCCGGCGCTCCAGACGAGGTTATAGAGAACCTCAACGACATCGAAGACGAGGAAGAGGTGTTCGACAGCATTGAAGACCTTTGGCCTGACTATCCTAGCAAAGAAGACTTTTTCTTCAACGAGGACGAATACTAAGCTTTTTATTAAAGTCTTATTTAGTTTTTACCACCCAAGATTACTCTTTTGGGTGGTTTTTTTATTATTATTCGTATATTTGGAACATCATCCCATAATAAAACAAGTATGAAAAAGTTTGCTTTACTCATTGTGATGTTTCTGCTTACTGTAGCAGTTGCTGATGCCCAGGGCTTTTTCAAGAAAGTGGGCAAGGAAGCCAAGGACAAAACCGCAGACAGGACCGAATCCACCGTGGACAAAGCAGTGGACAAGGCTTTTGATGCTTTAGATAACCTTCTTACGGGTAAAAAAGACAAGAAGGGAAAGAAAGGAAAGAAGGCCAACAATCTGGACGAAGATGACGAAGATGACGAAGATGGAGAAGAGAGGCCTGACGCAGGAACGTGGGACTGTACCAATCCTGAATGCCTCCATAAGGGAAACACCGGCAAATTCTGTGCAGAATGTGGATCGAAACGCACGGTTGGATTTGACGCAGCACTGAACCTGTACGGAGTATATGCAAGCAAGAAAATTGCTTTCCTGCCGGGATCTGCAGAACTTAAGTTCCAGAGTTTTAACGAGATACAGAAGATCGCCGAATATATCAAAAACACTCCTGGCACAAGACTCATAGTCCAGGTCCTGTACTACAATACAGCTGTTGATCCAAAGGAGGCTGCCCTGGCGGAAGACAGGGCTGAAAACATAGTGAAGGCTCTGGTTGAACTTGGTTGTGACGAATTCAGCCTCAAGGCGGAGGACCCAGATTACGGACCGGGCGTGCCGGAAAAGGACAGAGCCAATCTTAAAGGTCTCTACGTGGTCTTTACCAAGAAATAATCAGATAAGACCTTTTTCCTTGGCCTTGAATACAAGGTCTGCCGTATTGGATGCCTCAAATTTAATGAGGAGTTTTTTCCTGTACCATTTTATCGTTGGAAGCGAGAGATACATTTTCTCAGCGATTTGAGGGCTTGTCTTCCCCTGTGAAATAAACTGGAGGATCTGCCTCTCCCTGTCTGTGAGTTCCACATCGGGACTATCCGGGCTGTCTTCTGTTTTTTCCATATCGCTGATGGCTTCTTCTATAACCTCGTCCGCCACCGTGCTCTTACGCTTCAAAAGTACATTTCTCCTTGCATAGAGCATCAGCACCACCATCAGCAAAACAAGGCACAACGCCCCCCAGAAAAGCCATCTGAGCTGCTTTTTCTGCTGAATGAGCACTTTTCTCATAACATCCAGAGTCTCCAGGCGGGCTCGGAACTCCTGGTCCTCGTGAAGAGAATAATACTTGTCCGCCTCCTCCAGGCACTTGAGGGCCCTGGATGTTTTCCCCTGCGCCAGATACAGAGCTCCAAGACCTTTCAGGGGAGAGGATATCTGAAGGGAATCTCCGCTTTCCCTGGCATAGCCAAGGGATTTGTTGTAGCATTCTTCCGCCTGAGACATATCTCCCTCTTCCAGCCAGGTTTCTCCCATATTGTACCAGAGAATGGCATTGCTTTCCTTCCATCCGTACTTGTCAAAAATATCCCCGGCCATCTTGTAATACTCCATCGCCCTGGGAATAGAATCCATAACATTGTACATATTGCCCAAAGCACCGTACAAAGCGGATTTAGCATCGTCTATGGATTTCTGGTCATATATCTTGTCATTGTATCGGGTAGTGACCTTATCCTCCATCTTCCGTACCATCTCAAGGCTCTTGTTATAGAAGAAACTGGCAGAATCCCACTGCTCTGCCGCGTAATGGTGCATTCCCAGAACTCTTGACGCATCCTGAGCCGCATACCAGAAACCTCTTTCTGAACTTAACCGGAGAGCCGTCCTGGCATACTCCATACTCTTATCCCTGTTTGTCTGAAGATAGCCCCACATCAGATCTTTATATGCCGAGATCAAGCCGCTAACATCATCTGCAGAGGCTGTCTCTATCTTTTCTGCAGTCCATCCGGCCACCACCCTCTCCAGCGAATCCGTATTACGCCCCCTGTGGTCAGAATACTGTGCATAGGATGAAACCCAGCCCAAAGCAGCAACCACAAATGTCAAGACAAACTTTCTCATAATCGAAAAGCTTAAAAACACTCACAAATTTACCAAACTGGGAGAAAGTGACGCTTAACTAACGAAAAACTACCCGAAAGGGTGGTGTTTTCTATCCTTTGGTATAGTGTTTTTGGTTTTTAGTTTCACGATTTTTGTATTGTTATGGAAACAAAAGTATCCCTGAAAGAAAAAGAGGTTCAGATCCTGCAAATGATAGCTGAAGGAAAGACAAGTCCTCAGATTGCACAGGCAATGTGTCTGAGCTTGAATACCATCAAGTGGTACCGCAAGAAACTCAAGGCCAAATTTGAGACTAACGGCACCATTCAGATGGTACGCAAGGCCATTGATATGGGCTGTATCGAATAAGAATTAATAATCAAAACATTATAGGTATGAAAAAGTTTGCTTTAATCATCGCGATGCTCCTGTTTGTTGCATCAGGCGCTGAGGCCCAGGGCTTTCTGAAGAAAATCGGAAAGGCTGTAAAGGACAAGACCCAGAACAAGACCGAAGAGACGGTAGACAAGACCGTGGACAAGGTTTTTGACGGAATAGACGGCATTCTTGACGGTAAGAAAAAGAAAGACAAGAACAAAGACAACGACGAGGATGAAGACGATGGCGAGGAAGTAACAGTTGCCAAGCCTGGCACCTGGACTTGCCCTAACCCAGAGTGCGGCCACAAGGGCAACACCGGAAAGTTCTGCGACCAGTGCGGAACCAAACGCCCGGACAATACCCCTGCTGAAGCTCAATACGAACAAAGCGACTTCGTGCCTGGAGCTGTTGCTTTCTTTGAAGATGATTTGAAGACTGAGCAGATGGGCGAGTTCCCGTCTAAATGGGATCTAATCGAGGGCTCTGCGGATGTGGCTAATTTAAAAGGTTTTAAGTGCCTCCATTTTGAACCGGGGTCAAGGGTTGAACCTCTGATGACCAATCAAAAGAGTTATATCCCGGATGTATTCACTTTAGAGTTCGATTTCTGGATGAACGACCCTAAGACAGAACTTAGCAACTGCTATGAGCTTGAGTTCAAGGATGCGCAGGGTGATGATGCTTATGAAATCAGAATTGGCGAAAGTTATGACAAACTATCAGTAACATGCCGTTACATATCTACCGCAGGTGACTGGAGAGATTCTGGCGACGGCAAGACTTGGGAGTTGAAGAAGAATGACTGGAGCCACTTTGCTTTGTCTTTCAACAAGCGTGCCCTAAAGATCTATGTTAACAACAAGCGTGTTATTAACATCCCTAATTGCAGACCAGCTGTACGTATGATAATCCATCAGGCAGAATGGGGCGGATTCAACGGCAACAATAATTATGTAACAAACTTCCGCTATGCCAAAGGCGCTATGGATCTCTATGATCAGACTGTAACAGATATGGATGCTGTTTCAAAGGCCATCGCTGAGAGCGGAAAATTTGTTACAAACAACATTCTGTTCGTAAGTGGAAAGGCAGACCTGAAGCCTGAGAGTATGGAGGAAATCAAGAAGGTGGCTGACTATATGAAGAAGAACCCTAACGTAAGGTTCGAAGTTCAAGGCCACTGCGATAACCAGGGATCAGACAAGGTAAATGATCCGCTGTCTCAGCAGAGAGCAGAAGCAGTTGTTAAGGAACTGGTTAAGCTGGGATGCGATGAATTCAACCTCAGGGCAGTTGGCAAGGGAAGCCACGAGCCTGTAGCAGACAACTCAACAGAAGCCGGCAGGGCGAAAAACCGCAGAGTTGAGTTTATCAAGAAATGATTTGACTTATGAAAAGAATCTGTTTAACGCTTTTGTGCACAGCCGCCTTGGCGCTTGTCGCCTCTTGCGGTTCTAATTCCGGCAATAGCGGCAAGGCAACCGAGAACGAAGTCCAGGCAGAAGACGCGTCCGGAGAAAAGAAGGCCGAGGCTGCCGAAGAAAAAGCCGCACCTCAGCCTGAAACTGTCGCCGAGGAAAAGAATGAGCCGAAGAAATGGTATGAAAATGACTTTGTGCTCAAGGAAAAGATGTATGTGGGCACTCAGAGCATCACCAGGATCTATGCCCGTAAAGGCAACGTGGTCATTGGAACCAGTGAAGGCAGCCCGACAACAACTCTTTTCGAATGTACAGACTCTACACGGGCAGAGTATCTCATCGGCGATAAGGGAACTTACGGATTCATAAAGGAAAAGGACGGTTTCACCAGCGTGGATGACGCCATTTACAAATACCTCAAGAGCCAGATGAGCAACACCGTATTCGGCGACAAGCTAAAGATAGATGACCCCGATTGCGTTGTGAAAGACACTGTCATCTTCGGAAGGCCGGCTTACATAATCACCAAGGAACAAACCGAGAAGAACATTGCGGCCGAGGTATATGGCAAGACCATAGTATGGAGAGACAAGGAAAACGGCTTGCCTTACTACAAGTACGGACTTGTCAAGAACGGAGACCGGGTTATAACGGACGGACCTGTATTTGAAATACTGGAATTCTCTGATAACCCGACTTACGAAGGACTGACGGTCAGTCTCGAAGGCCTTGAAAGAATTAATTAAAAACCAATAACTTAGCACCTATGAAAAAGTTTTATTTGATTATGCTGCTTGCCGCCTCGGCGATGATGATTGCATCTTGCGGCTCAAACTCAAACAATAACGGAGACGGCACTGAAGCCGAAGAACAGAAAGAAGAGGTTGCAAAAGAAAAAGGAACCTGGTTCTGTGATACTCCAGGCAAAGTTCTGACATATAAGCAGACCGGAACCGCCAACGACATCTTCAAATATCACATCGTTGAAAGCAAAACCGAAGGCAAAAAGACCACCATCACCTTCAATGTGGTGATAGAATCAATCAAAGGAGTTGCTCAGCAGCCTGTAGGATGCGATGTATGGACGGAAGACGGCCTCTTCCACACCAATGCCAAGGCAATGATGGGACAGTACGGCCCTGCTTTCAGCGTTACAGGACACGGCCCTATTATTCCGGAAGAACCTAAGATTGGAGAAGATCTGGGAGACAGCAAGATTGTGATTGAAGCGCTTGGAACCACCGGCACTTTCCACAATGTAAGATTCACCGGCAAGGAGGAGATTGAAACTCCTGCAGGAAAATTCAATTGCTGGGTTCTTGAATACGACTATACCTCAGAAGTGAATTTCATAATGAATATCAAACAGGCCGGAACCTGCAAGATGTGGATGAAAAAAGGCATTGGCGTAGTCAAGAATGTTCTTAATGGAGAAGACGGCAATCCTACTCTCGTTCAGGAACTTATCGGTATTGAATAGCAAGGCTTCCGTGATATGAAAAAGATTTATCTTATAATGTTGTTTGCCGTCTCAGCGATGATGATAGCAGCCTGTGGCGGAAAAAAGAATTCTTCCGGCCCTGAAGCTGCTGTGGAAGAAAAGGCAGCACCTTCAGAAAATGATGTGTT
>CADAOA010000032.1 GCA_902789435.1 uncultured Bacteroidia bacterium
AAAGACAGGTTATTCCTGGCAAAGATGTCGCCGAAAAGATGCGCTTTCAGATAGTAGTCTGTCTGAGGGGCGAAAGCATAAGTGAAAGGCTGTCCGCCGACCAACTGCGTCTGAACCTTAGTACCTTGTTTCAAGGCATCATAGTCTTTGGACAGAGGATCGGCGTCACGGCCTTCTTCAACAACTAGCCCTGCTTCCTTACGTTCCCTGATGACCTGCTGCAAAATTCCAAGGGCATTAAGAGACCGCGGGAATCCAGTGTAGGCATAAAGCTGAGAAAGAGCCTCTTTTGCCTCGCTTACCGTCAATCCCTGTTCCAGTCCTTCGTTCAGGGAAACTTTTAGCCCTTCTAAGTTTCCCTTGGCCTCGTTGGCCGCAATAGTCACAAGTGTTCGCTGTCTGTTTGCTAGTGTCATATTCTTGTCCTGTGCCGTTATAGTTGTTGTCATTGCGGTTAATGCGGTCAAAGCCGCAATGATAGTCAGTCTTCTCATAGTGATTTCAGCCATTTCTCGACTTTGGCTTTTCCCGTACGCACCTCGTGACCGTAGATGCTGAAGCCTTTGGTGACATTGGCTCCAGGAAACGCTTTCTTGACGTCCTGCACGCAGCCTGCAAGCCCTGAACCCTCGTGAGTTGTAAACGGAATGACGGTCTTGCCATTCAGGTCGTTTGCATGCTTTTTGAAAAATGTAAACATCACCTGAGGATAAGTTCCCCACCATACAGGTCCTCCAATGAAGATGGTGTCATACTGGCTAAGGTCAATATCCCCCTCGTACTCCGGAAGTTCACCGTTTTTAGCCTCTTCCTTTGCCAGATTGATAAGAGGAGTATAAGCCATGCCGTCATACTTGTGAGTCACTATCTCAAACTGCTCAGCACCTGTAAGTTCAGTGATATAATCGGCGACAATCTTCGTATTGCCGACCTTGATGTTTCCAACTGCGTAGTTATCTCCCGCGTGAGAGAAGAACACCACCAATGCTTTTCCTTTCTGTTCCATTTTGTTCCCGTTTTTTGCTCCGCCAATGCACGATATTGATACAAGCAGTGCCATAGCGGCTGTGATTAAATTCTTTGTATTCATAATGCTTTTTTTTACAATGCAAAATTAGGTTGACATTGGGTGCTCATTGTTTCACAAAAAGCATTACTATTTTCACTTTTTGCAGAAATCTCTGGTTTTTAAATGGAAGAATGTGCAACTTTGCGGTAAATATCAGCGATATGAAGACAGATTTCCTGTACTCTACAGATTTCTACGGAATGAATTCGAAAGAACTGAGCCACACCTGCATGCATCTTCTATGCACCTCAGGAGAAGGAAGTTTCGTGTTCAACGAGCACTGTTATCACATTATGAAGAATGACCTGGTGGTTATACCAACTCCGGCCCGGGTCAGAAACCTTGCGGCAAATCCCGACATGATGGTGGAATGGTTCGCCGCCGACTACAAGTTCCTGCAAAGCCTTCTGCCTTCAAACAACTACAGTATCGGCGGCAGCATTTCGCTCAATCAGGACCCTGTCATCACTCTCACCGAAGAACAGGCATCACTTCTGCTGGAGGATTTCCACAGGCTCCGCGACCGTATGGGCGACAGACATCTTCAGTTCTACCGTGAACTGATGGGCAGCCTCTGCCTGACTATGATGTATGATATCTTTGAAGTTCATTCTCAGCGAGATGCAACAGGAACCCACACAGACCGCACAGCCTATATAGTGAAGCAGTTAATGGCTATCCTTTCAACAGGAATCAGCCGTACAGAAAGAGAAGTAGGCTATTACGCCGAGCGGCTGAACGTATCGACCAAATACCTCTCCGCTACAGTTAAAAGAGTAACCGGGCACAGTGTCACATCGTTCATAGACCGGCATACCGTACCTATAATAAAAAACTATCTGGATGACGAACGCCTGTCGCTCACCCAGATAGCAGATTATATGAATTTCACGTCGCTGAGCTACTTCAGCCGATACTGCACAAAGCACCTTGGAATGTCACCGAGCCAGTACCGGCAAAGTCTGCAGCCGGCTGTTATTTGAAGATTTCGGCAAGTTTAGCCTGAAGCTTCTCGCCGCGAAGGCCACGGGCGACGACAGTTCCTTCAGGATCTATCAGCAGGTTGTCAGGAATTGCATCGATGCCATACAGTGCACTGGCAGGATTATCCCATCCGGAAAGGTCTGAAAGGTGAATCCAAGGCATATTCCAGTCTGCTATGGCCTTTACCCATTTTTCTTTATTATCGTCATAGGAAACGCCCACAACCTCAAAGCCCTTGTCGTGATACTTCTTGTAGGCCTCTGCCACATTAGGCATCTCAGCCTTGCAAGGGCCGCACCAGGAAGCCCAGAAATCCACAAGAACCCATTTGCCCTGTCCGGCAAACTCGCTGAGCTTGTGCATCTTTCCATTCTGGTCTGGCTCCTCGAAATCGATGAACTTCTTTCCAATAACGGCATTCTTGAGCCCCTCGGCTTCCTTTTCCTTGGAGCTGTCCTCTGCCAATTTGCGCTTCAAGTCCTGGACATAAGGATGCTGGGTGAAAGGAGCGCCTGAAGAAAGGATTTCTTCGAACTTCTCGAAACCGGCCAAAAGAGGAATGTTCTGGATAAAAGCCACAGGAATGAGATTGTCCTTATTCTCATCGATTTTACTTAGAATATAATCGGTATACTTGTTCTGGTGTTCCTCATACTGTCTGATAAATTCATCCTCACCGGCTTTCTGCTCATCCTTCGGAAGAGAGAGATAATCCTGGATGAAATTGTAGAACTCGTTGTACTGATCGTTAATATTCCTGTCACACTCAGACAATTTAGTGTTAAGTTCAGAACCGGTCATGACGCTGTCCGCATAGTCTATCTTAATCGGTGTTCCGTCATTGAAAAGCGGAAAATACCAATTGGCATCCTTGAAACTGACCGACAGGTAGGCATTCTTTTCGGCCTTGCCGCTGATCTTGAAAGTGCCGTCTTTTACAACTGCACTGTCGATTGGCAGTTCACTGATCCTGTCAAACAGGAAGATTGTTTCACCGTCACCAGGGACATTTGCTCCTGTTATGACATACTTCGCATTATTATCAGAGCAGGAAAGCGCACACGCTGCCACCGCAATAAGCATAATGATGGATAGTCTTTTCATATCTGTTAATATTAAATGATTTCAATTTGGATAGATTCAACTAGATCCTTATTATAAGCATCGTAAGGTCATCGCTTTGCTCCGCGTCACCGACAAAATCCTTCACGGAAGCCTTCATATGTTCACTGAGCTCTTTTGATGAAGTCGTGGCCTTAAGGCCTGTAAGGTTGGCGAGGACCCTTTCTTCTCCGAACAGTGAACCGTCGGCCCGGGTGGCTTCTGTAAGTCCGTCAGTGTAAAGCAAAAGGATTGTTCCTGGAGAAAGCGCTGTCTGTTGAAGGGTGTATTTCCAGTCAGCGATTATGCCTACCGGTACATTAGCGTCTGCCTCAAGCACTTGCGGAACGCCAGCCTTGAGTAGTATCGGAGCGTTATGCCCTGCATTGCAATACTTCAAGTCTCCGGTTTCCAGGTCAAGTTCGCCTACAAAGAATGTCACGAACATCATGTTCTCGTTTCGGGAGGCCATGGAAGAATTTATAGCGGAAATCAGTTTGTCAGGACTGTCCGTTGAAGCCGAAAGGGTACGGAACATAGAACTGACTACGGCCATAACCAGAGATGCCGGCACACCCTTTCCTGAGACATCACCTATGCAGAAAAACAGTTTGTTATCTCTAATGCAGAAATCGTACAGATCGCCTCCTACGGCCTTTGCCGGAGTGATGGAACCCCAGATGTCGATGTCCTTCCTGTCAGGATATGCAGGCCAGGTCATAGGGAGCATGGACATCTGGATATTCCTTGCGACATCCAGCTCTCTTTCCATAGAAGCTTTCTGGGTTGTAGTCTCCGTAAGGTCAGCGATATACCTGGACAAAGACTGCTGCATATTATCGAAAGAATCGCGAAGATGGCGTATTTCATCATCGCTCTTTATTTCCGGGAGAACAGTGTCGAACTTGCCCTTGGCAATCTCTGAAGCGGAACCGGACAGTTGAACCAGCGGTTTAGTAAATTTCTTTATGGCTCTGCGGGATATCCTGGACACCAGTATCAATCCCAAAAGCATGAGTATAAGGATGAGAGCCCCCAAATTGATAGCAGGCCACAGCAGACTCTTTATCGGCACCGCAATGGCCATAGACCATCCCGTATCAGATACCGGCGCATAAAATACGTCATACCTCCGTCCATCCATTGTGACGATTTCCTCTCCTGTCTTTCCGGCACACATCGCCTCCCCTAGTTCCCGGTAGTTAGCTGATGTACTGGAGTCTGCAAAATCCATAAAGTTATAGGCACCAAGATAACGCTCCATTTCCGGATGTGCGATGTATTCCCCATTCGGACCCAGAATGAAGCTGTAAATGCCTTTGCCTTTCCCCGCTTCCGATTTTGACAGCAGCCCCCCTTTGTTCTCGCTGATGTCAATATCGCGAAGAAGACTAGCCAGCCAACCAAGAGATATGTCAGCACCGAAAACACCGGCAAGCTTTCCTTGAGGATCGGTTATAGGCAGAATATAGGTGCAAAGCAAAGTGCCTGCTCCTTCTTGGTCCAGATAAGGGCTGGACCAACTTCCACTGTCAGAAGACAAGCCAGTCTTGAACCAATCAGACTGGTGGTAATCATGAGATTCAGATCCGATATCACTGACAGATGGCTTGCCGTCAATTATTTGCGCGTAAGGTTCAAACCACCTCCCCTTTTCGGGAAAATACTCAGGAACAAACGCCATCCCACATCCGGCGAGATTGTTGTTAACTTCGATTTCATAGCTTAAAGTGCTCATTATAAGCTGAGGTGAAGCTATATGCCATTTAACCTCATCGGCGATATTGACTCCGGAGATTTCTACTTTCTCAAGATTTGCGGTAATGTTGCGACTTATGTTTCCAATTGCATCAACATAGTGCTCTTTATAAGTAGAATAAACACCTGCCATGGTTAAAACGGAAGCCAACACTGAAATAATAATCATTATAACCATGAATATGATTATTATATTCCTGGTCAATCTGCTGGAGAAGGATTTTATATGTTTGCTCATGCCGTAAAGTTAATTAAAAAACCACAAAAGGTGGTTCTCCATATGGTACCAGTCTTGAGGTTTTTCTAATTAATCATAAGAAAGAATCCGGGCTCAATCGCCCGGATTCTTGTCTAAACTATTTCCTGGTCAATTCCAAACTATTTCCTGGTCAATGTCTTGGACTTGACATCTTTTCTATCAGCAGAGTAAATGCTCTTTGCCTTTGAGGAACTCCTCATAGGAGCTGCAGAAAGGATAGTACCTGAAGAAGCTTCTTTAGGATTCCTGTCATAAATTGCCACATCATCCAGATTCATGTAGAACATATCTGTGCAATTGAAGTGACGGAAGCCGATATAAACAGTCTTGTTGGCAAACTGATCAGGAATGGCGATTATAAAACGACTGAATTTGCCAGATGTCTCAACCGGAGTGGCGGCATCAGCCCCGTCAATTGTTTCCTCATGCAACCTGACACAACTGGTCAAATTAGAAGCGTCAGGTGCCTGATCTGTAATATAAACAGCATAATGTTCTTCTGGATAGGAAGAATCCTGTGCAGCTACCCAGAAACTGAGATAGTTCCCCGATGTTAAGCTAATTCCAGGAGTAAATGCCCAGTTATCCGGGGTTAATGCGCCAGCGTCAAGACTATAAGATTCGCTATATAACGAGCCCGTTCCGGAATGAACAGCAATTTCTGGAGAGGAACCTGGCTGCCAATTGTAACCGTCTCCATCTGAATCTATTAATGTCCAACCGGTAAGGGTAGATTCAAAGTCCTCCAGCCAAGTTGGATCCGGTTCTGGTTCCGGTTCTGGTAAAAGTTCAGGATCGCCCTCGGTTACCATCACATCTTCAAGGTTCAGCATGAACATGTCGGTACAATCGTAATGACGGAAACCGATATAAGCAACCTTGTTATTAAAGGCAGCAGGAATCTTGACGAAGAAACGATAGTAAGTTCTGCCGTCTACCTCACGGGTTTGTGCAGGGGTATATAATCCGGAACCAACAGTCTCTTCATGAAGCCGAGTGCTAGACCCAGGTAAACCAGCTCCAGGATTCTCTTCTGTAATATAAACTGCATAATGTTCTTCTGCCCAAGAAGCATCCTGACCAGCCACCCAGAAACTGAGGACATTGCCTTCGGTAAGTTGTATAGCCGGTGTAAATGCCCAATTATCAGGTGTTAGTGCACCTACGTTATTTATGTAAGACGCACTCTGAAGAATTCCTCTACCGGAAATAGTATATGAAGAATTGGTGTTCCAGGTCCAATTATTTTCATCTCCATCGGAGTCTATGAAAACCCATTCAGAGGAATTGTCAGTATCGAAATTCTCAACGTAAGGAACGCTCTTTACTTCATTCTCCACGCGATAATCAGCCAGATTCACTGCGAATTTGGTAAGACCTTCGTTGATAAACTGGATCGGTTTGGCAGGGACTATCACAGCGTGAGACTCATCGGAACCGTCGCGGAGATATTTTGCGCCACTTGTAACAACCTCAATACCCAAGCTATTCCATTTCTCAGAATAGACACGGAACCATATTACGTCGTCTCCAGTTGCGGTAACATCTCCCAATTTGAGGGTGATATCACTTGTACCCAAGAAATAATTGTCGGCTGGCTGACTGGTCGCAACGTCATATTTAACATATCCTGCAATATTTGTAGGAGCGTGGATAGTAATAGACTTGATTGTTTCACCAGCGGTGATGCCTTTCAACTGGAGACGTACTACAGAGCCCAAGCGGTGGAAAGTGAACAGGCTTTCGGTGTTGTTCTCGATTCTGGCAGAACCATTGTCTAATTGTTCTGAAATCAAAATGTCTGAGTCCAAGGCCATATTGCCCTTTATCAGGTTCTGCTCGTCTGGAAGTAAAACAAACCAGTCATCTACTCCGTCGTCATCCTGATCTCCGTAATTGGCAATGCAATCACCCGGATAAACCGCGGCATACTTGTATGATGCACCTGCAGGATCTTCTGAAGTGAGGGTGGCGGAAAAACTGGCTTTTCTGCCGTTAATGACAGCGTCATTGGAATAAACGCCTTCATTATATGTTCCATCCACTACCTCAAAGAATGCAACATAATCTCCTTCTGACCAGTAGATTGTAGGAATATCTCCATCTACGGCATAAGTCTTGGTTCCAGCACCGGATACTATTTTAACTGTAACGCCTTCCTTGTTTGGCAATTCTTCTTTTTCCAGATTCTCTTTCTGGCAAGAAACAAGAGAAATAAGGGCCAGTACACCCGTCAAGGCTATAAATAATTTCTTCATAACGCTTTCCCCCTTAATTAAAACGTATCACCATCATAAATGGTTGAATCATCAAAATCGCTACCCGGTAAACCGGAATTGTCGCCGCCGGAAGCGCACAAAATGCCTTCCCATTCCAACTCATCAGTGGAAACTTGTGGTGAATAATATTCCTCTTTTTTCATGGTTAAAATGTTTTGATCGCCCAAATATAATTAAAAAAGCTCTTAAAAAGTACTATTTTTGCAATAAGGAACGGAATTGTTATGTGGATAGCGCGCGTTTTATTGAGAATACTCGGTTACAAGATTACCACAAACTTCCCTGATGTACAGAAGAGCATTATGGTGTTTGCGCCGCACACTTCGTACTGGGATGCGGTAATCGGCAAGCTGGTACTGAGGGTGTTAGGTGTACGTCATCGTCTCCTGGGCAAAAAGGAGCTGTTCCATTTTCCGATGGGTATCTTCATGCGGCTATTCGGAGTCATACCCATCAGGGGCATAAAAGGGCATAACTCCATCTACGATGCCGTTAACCTGCTCAACAAAGAGGAGCGGATGCATCTTCTCATTTGTCCCGAAGGGGGATTCGCACCTACCGACCGTTGGAATCCAGGCTTTTATCACATGGCAGTAAAGGCGCATGTGCCAATAGTGGTCGTCTATATAGACTATGGACGTCACGAGTCCGGAGTGAAAGGTGTAATAAGCGACCTGAGTGACCTGAACAAAGTCTATCAGCAACTCTCAGAGATGTACCGAGGAGTGACGGCACGTCATCCTGAAGACTTCCTGCTACCAAAATACAAAGAATAACCTTTAATTACAACTGTTGTAATCAGTCAAATAATGTGGTTTTAAGGGCCTTGCGGAGAGATTGAGGAAGGGCGCTGCGATTCAGGAAGATGTAAGTGGTATTCAGCGTGATATAATCGCGAGACATATACCAGGTTCCCTTATAAGGACCGCTGTTGCCCCAAGAGTTCTTTACAAGATAGTAAGGTTTGCCTTGTTCATCGATGGCCTTGCCGTAGATTAGCATAACGTGATCATAGGTGAACTGCCAGTTATCCCACTGCTCCTGCCTGAGTTCCTGGGACGGAACAACTCCGTCCGGTAAAGCAGCCACCGCTGTCTTGCGGTTAAAATCTCCGGAAACATCTCCTCCCCAGGCAACCGTATATCCTTTATCCAGAGCCTTGTCCAGGACATCCATCAGCTCATCGATCGGAATGTTATAGCTTGGCTTGAGCCTCCACTTGTAAGGAGCCTCTATCACAAACCACTGGTTGAAAGGATGATGCGTGTAACTGGTCAGACTGACATACTCATCGAGGTTAAGCCCGAGGCTCTCTGCAAAAGACTTTGGAGTATAGGTCTTGCCTTCATACTCGAAGGTCTCAGGGCACTTGCCCACATACTTTTCTATGAAAGACTGGATGCTGTCTCTCCAGCCTGGCATAGGCTCCTTGGCATCCTTTCTGACAATGCTGCTGACCCTTTTCTCAAGCTCGGGAAAGAACACCTTGAAGTTAGCCAGGGAATCCCCTGTCAATGAGCCCGGTGCAGGCATCGCATCCTCCGGACAGATACCGTGCTTGCGGATTACATCCAGCACATCGTCACAGGAACCTCCTTCGGAAATCTGGCTGTAGCCGTGCATTCTGACATAATGCGTGGCGCAGTCCATATAGTCTTTATTGACCACAAACATCTCGCACAGGTCGTATGTCTTACCTGTTTTTCTAAGGATCTCGCTCTCAAAGAATCCCAGAGTGGCAAAGTCCCAGCAAGTACCGCTGCGGTACTGGTTCTTGACGCTTGTAACCGGATTTTTCTTGACCGTGGTAAATGTCTTTACATCCTGTGCCGAAGCCGAAACTGCCAGCATCAGCAATCCCGCAAAAAACAGTATTCTCATATTTCTATTCATTATAACTTATTTTCCATTGTAAGTGAAAAACCTCGGAGTGACTGAAAGCATCAGCCATCCCCAGTGAAGGCGTCTGCGGTCAGAAGATCGCTTGAGGACAACCATTGTTCTAGTGCCCCACATGAAAGAATAGCCTGCACTTAGTTTGCAGTCTTTGAACAGCTTGTACGATCCAGAAAGCTCAAGTTCGTGGCCCAGAGGCTTCTTTGCGTTCTGCAGCTTGGTGGCTGTGGCAAGGAAATGGTACGAAGCGTTCAGCTCGGTCTTGTCCCCGACCTTCCAGGAACCGCCGGCATAGACATTCTGCAGACCAGGGGTAAATCCTCTGTAATATGTTGACACATAGAAGAAATCCATTGCACCGTAGAACTTGTGGTGAGATCCATACAGTGAACTGAAACCACGGATAGTCTTGTGGCGGATTACGCCAATCTGGTTATATGGCGGGGTGGCGAAATTCCTGTCACCGCTCAGATAATCGTAGCCAGCATAATAGGTATTTCTCCCCGAAGTTTCGTAACCGGCTTTAATACAGCCCATCCAGGCATTTATAGGAAGGCTGCTCTCACTCTTTCCCATTTGATAGTAATAGGCACCTTCAACGCTCCACTGTTTTGGCTTGAATGAAAGGTATCCGCCGACAAGCTGCTGGAAATAGGTGTTATCTTCCTTTTCAAATGCAGTCCCCTGCATTCCCGCATTCATGAAAACTGCGGAGATGCCCAGCTTGGTACCAGGCACATCGAGATGATACCATATAGACTGCATGCTCTTATATGGCTGGATTCCACCAGAGTAATATGTTCCACCCTTCATGTTGGCCGGATTCTGGTTGTAGCCGGCTATAAGGTGGATCTTGTGGCCGTGGCCTTCATATCCTATCTTGAGGACATCGTGGGCGCGGGCGGTCATTGTCCAGTCATCGGTTCCGAATATGCGCTGGTCATCATAGACAAGATTCTGGCGCCCAAGCTTGGCAAAGAGACCGGACTTGGCGTTCAGACTGACCCAGGCCTCGTAGATATCGAAAGTGGCCTCGTTGGAACTGCCCCAGGTGCCGTTGTGCTGGACTGAGAAGTTGGCAGATAGTCCGGGCCTGTTGTAGTCAACCTTAAGCAAGGAACGTTCAAAGACAAAGGCGGCAAAGTCTTCTGTTTCACCTTCTTCGTTGGTGGAAAGACCGCCGGAGCGGATTTCGCCTCGAGTCAGGAAATCGCCATCGACAGAGAATCGGCTCTCTTGTGCCCTGAGGCCAGCCGAAAGAAACAAAATGACAATCAGGCAAACGTATCTCATTTTAGCACAAAAAGGCAACATATTCTTCATAATATGCGAATTTACTCATAATTTCATAACTTGCGCCATATATCGAAAACAGCATTCAGTTTAATTAGTATTATGGACGTTATCAAGTCACAATACAAAGTTCCCGAGATTGCAGTTTGGGAAATCAAGATAGAGGGCATAATCTGTAATAGCCCTACCGAAACCGATGGCGGTCCGGATTTTAACGGATTTGATGAAGAAGAGGACTGGTCATAGGAGGAGTGGTTATGAAAAAGTATCTGATTATTATTGCCGTGGCTTTCGCCACATTGGCCTCCTGCGGAAAGGAAAGCCTGAGTCCTGAGAAAGAAATCGATGAGCTCCCCCCTATCAACTTCAACCTTACAGCCAAGCATCCAGACGGCACAAAAGCAGTGAAAACCGGTTGGGAAGACGGAGATGCGATATTCGTATTCTTCAACAATGTGGCTGCACCAAAGTATCTGATAATGGTATTTGACGGTGAGAAGTGGACTTCATATGAGAAAAACGGAGATACCACGTCACCTGGATGCCTTGGCCTGAAAAATGGCGATTCTGGCTCCATGCGCGCCATATATCTGCCTTTCGGAGTTAACTCGTCAGTATCTGCACAAGGCTCCAGTTTTGTGTTCGACAGAGTCTCTTACTCCTATTATCTGACAGCATCACTTGCCTATACCGTCGTTGACAATAAGGTCAGCGGAGCATTCAATATGCAGATTCCAGATGGATATGTGCAGTTCTTTATCGAGGATCCTAATGTGAACACCAGTCCTTTTTACTGGCTGGCAACAGACGCTGTAATTCCAGTTGGCGTGGTATCCGTAGATGCAAACGGATCCATAATGGAAACATCTGACAAAGTTGCGGGAGACGAAATGAGAGGCTACCCGTACAAAGGCGGATGGCTTTTCAGCGGCGTCCTTAACAACGAATATGCCTATAAAGGCAGATACTACTTTGCAAAAACAAGGTATTCTGACAATTTCCGCCAGGATTTCTTTATAACCGGCAAGACTCTCGCCAGCCACAATGCAGTTAAACTGCCTGCCAATGGCAGCAGCAAATGGCAGACAGTGGGAAGCGACGTTACAGTAACCTTGAGGAAGATCGACAATACAAGTCTCGGAACCTGGTACACCTGCAATTATGGGCAGAGTGCTCCTGAATCTCTTGGAACACTATGTGATTTCTACACTGCAAATTCAGATACCCAATATAAATTGCCTTTAAAAGAAGATTTCGAGGGAATATTCAACAACTGCACCTGGACACGCGTATCTGTAAAAGGCAAAAACGGATATGTAGTCCAGGCAGCACAAGGATTCATCTTCCTTCCGACCCAGACTGTAAGTGGCGAGTACTGCTATTATTGGACATCAGAAATGCACGAAGAAACCGGAAACTGGTACGCCTGGCACCTTGTCTATCCTAGCACTTACGGCCTTTACTTTATTTCAACAGGACAGGATTTCGCTGTCAGGTGTATAGTAAACTGATTATTCGGTCTTTACCACAAAGCCTTCGCGTAGCCTGATATCCGAGCTGTTGCACCTCCAGTGGATGGTGTATTGCTTTACACCCTGTTCTTCGGCAAACTGCTGGAGCATATCATAGTTATCGGTAAATGTTTTCTTGGTTGCCAAAATGTTGGCATTAATAACCTGTATGCTGGTTGGTGTTCTGTCGCAGAGAGAAATCTCATCTTTGAAGCAGGAGAACTTGGTGCGGAGGCGGTCCTCAATCTTGCTGGCAGCACTGCCTGCAGGACCTCCGTCTGCCATCTCGTCTATTGTAACATACATCCTCCATAACTGCATAGCTCTGAAAGGATCCAAAAGGGTATGGCTGAGGCTGTTCTTTTCCCAAGTATGGGTTTCCTCCAACTTGTACTGCATGGCAGGATATTTTTTCCTGTTTCCATAAACATACATCAGAGCTCCCGTATATGGATCCGAAGTAACATCCAAAGTATATTGCCCGGAAGGATTGCTGACAGACCAGATTATCTGATTGTCCAGATTAATATCAGATACAATGGCTTTAGGAGCAATAGAGTGATTATAATATGTTGTACTGCCTATGGTCGCCACACTGAAGGTTGGAACAGCGCCTGTATATGTCCATGTCACTTTGTTGCCAACAGTGTTCTTGGTAACGGAAATATCATTGTCCACATGCGTGCTGCTGACTTCAAAGTAAGTGCCTCTTGTGGTTCCTACAGAATACTCTCCTCCAACACTGGCACTGGCTTCCATATAGCCCGCTGTAAGTCCCCAGGAAATACCTATCGTTTCAGTTGTGCTCTGCTCGGTGCCGATATTTACAGTCCTGTAACCTGTACTGTTGTCTGTATAAGGCATGGCCTCTTCCAGTTTAACAGTGCCTTTTCCCGTCAGATTCATAGAAGTAAGATATCGGGAGAAAAACGAACCATACCAACGGTCAAAGTCGCCAAAACCAGTAGCTGTTATCCAACCATTTTCACCCTTTTCAAAAAATATGGTATTCTCACCCTTGCCAACTCTGATAAGAGTGCTTTGCTGAATGTAGTAATAATCCTTATTGGTTACCATATTATGAACTCCCCAAGAATAGAAATTATTAACCACACTATTCTGGCGCCATCCCATTGAGTGATCCCAATATCTGAAATAAATCGGACCGCTCAGGGTAAATGTTTCACTCGCATTCATCAGTTTGTTCAGAGACTGTGAGCCGTCCTCTGCCTTGGTGGCGATATATTTGGTCTTGGCTTTGGTTTTTTGGCGCTGCTGGTCTATTCCGTTAAGCCAGTACGCCACGCCATCAGCAACAAGGCCGCAATTATATGCGTTAAATTCTATTGTCTCATTAATCTTTTCTGTATCAGAGGTAATGCCATCCTGGTCTGTAGAGATACTGCCAAAACTGATTTCACCATCGCAAGGCTCCTGAGAATAATACTCGCGAGTTGAAAAAACCAGTATCTCTGTCAACGGCTGGTCCGAACTGGTTACGCCAGCCTTGGTAGCAATGCTCCGAATTGTAGAAATGCGGGCATTATAGCGTGCGGCAATCGACTCACGGATATCGGAAGCGACATCAACGTCAGGTCCAAAAATATAGTTATCTTCGATATAAGCCTTCTGGCGGCGTGTTTCTATATCAATAAACTTTGCAACAAAATAAAGGAGCTCATTGGCTGAAGGTCTTGTAATGGCTATAAAGCCATCGCGATAGATGACATCTATCATACGTTTGAAATTGTCATCGCTTATATTTGCCAGATCGCTGCCCTTCAACATAACCATCAAAGTATTATCTCCTATTGTAGTTGTAGGTGAGTTCAAGCGTTTTACAAGGGAAGCTCCAACGGTATTATCTTCATAAATGCCTAAAACAGCCGTTGGAATATTGGCCGTCACCCTTACGTTCAGCTGGTCTGCAGTGGGCAAGACATCCTTCTGCCCCGGAGTTGAATCATCGCCCCTGCCCTTGTGGTCGTCTTTTGTACAGGAGACAGAACAAAGAACCATTCCGCAAATGGTAATAAGGGCGGTAATCATCGAAAATCTTTTCATTGTATTCAATTTATAAGGTAACTAACAATGTATTTCTGCAAATATACTATTTTTCTTACTGTCGCAATCCAGTCTCATTACCCTTATCGGGCGCTTGTCGCCTCCATAAAGGAAATCGCAGTACTGGGTCTTCCCGGTATCCTGGAATCCGCATTTTTCCATCACTCTCCGCGATGCCGGATTGTCTATGAAATAGTCACACCAAAGCGTTCGAAATCCTTTCTCGTTGAAGCAATAGTCAATTATCAGGTTCAACGCCTCGGAGCAGATGCCTTTGTTCCAATATGGCTTGGCCACCCAATATCCAGCTTCAGCCTCGCCCTCATTCATTTCTATATTGCTCTCACCTTTAATCATATAGCCAATGCAGCCGATAATCTCGCCGGTTTCCTTGAGAACAATGGCCCAGGTGCGGTCGTTGCTGAAAAAATTGCGGATGACCTCCAGACTGTCCTCAACGCTCTTGTGAGGCGGCCAGCCTGCCCGTATTCCAATCTCTGGATCAGAGGCGTATTTATAAAGCGAATCAGCATCGCTCTCTTTCCAAGGGCGAAGCAATAATCTTTCGGTTTCCAAGATAACTGTCATCAGAATAATACTAAATTCAAATTTACAAATTTTCTGTCTTTATTATTTAACACAAAACGATTAACTTAGCGGAAAATAAAACAGAATGAGTGAAATGAAAACCACAAAGGAACTCTATGGACTCTATGTCCAGAGATTCGGCAACTGCCCGAGAACTCCTTATCAGGCAGAGTATTACAGAAAATGGCTGGACCTTCTCAACTCATGTTCCTCAAACGAGGAGGCGGAGGAAAAGTCAAAGCAGAACGGGCTCTATACCGCTGGCGCTGCAGCCGTGGCAATGGACCGCATCTATGCAAACAAACAGGCAGCTCATGACATGGGATGGACTGATGTCGAAGAGTTCTGCGATGATATTCTCCAGAAAATCAAGGCCGACCCGTACTACACATTCACCCACACAGGTCTGTGGGTAGACCTCCAGGCCAAGAAAGACGGATGGATCAGAACCATTGAAGGATTCGGTCGGCTTTACAAGGATTTTGTGGAATACAACGACACAAGGACCGACACTCAGAGAGCAATGTCCGGCATCGCTGAGAACCTTAAGATGCTCTCAAAGCCGAGTTCTGATTTCGCCGCCCTTGCCGCAATGCCTCAGTTCAGGGCTATGATAGACTGCAGCGACGAGTTCTACAAGGAATTCACCGATACCATCTGCAAGGCAATTTCAACCGGAAGCCTTGAGACGATCCAGTGGAGCGCCCAGCCATATCAGGACCAGATAGAAGAACTCTGGAACAACAAGGACACTCTCACCCAAGAGTGCACACAATGGTACAGCCAGCCTGTCAAGCCAGTATGTCTCAGGCTCTCACCAGATTCCCCTGACGGCAAGTATAAACTCATTGATATCGAATAATATGGACGCTACTATAAAAATGATGATCCAGGGCTACATAGACGGCCTGGACAATATGCATACAGACGATGAATCCATCAAGAAAGAGGTGGAGGATTACAAGAAGGAACTGATCGCGTTCGGTGAAAGTCAGAACGATCCGGCCACTTTCTTCCCCAAGTTTCAGGATTCCGGACTGATGGGCAAATACATGGATCTTGCAACCAAGATAACCATGGCCGCCCAGACCAAGCAGCAAGACTCTCCGTCCGAACAGCCGAAAAAGCACATTGCCACGCCAAGCAAGTGGCTGGAGCCTTTCAGAACATCATATGATTACATCAAGAACCTTCCGATAAGGGAAAGAGGACTTGCAGTGTACCGCAAGCTGTTCGAGATCGGTGACAGGCACACTTATATCACAGAATTCCTCACTGAAGTGGAGAAGGAGAATCTCCTCTGGAAGATCACTTCCGAAGACACGCTGGGGATCCTCAATATATCGCTTTCAGGGATGGACCCGCTGTACAAAGGCCTCACCTACCCGGTCCGCAAGAATATCGAAGCCTGGGAAAATTCCATCTGCGAAGCCGACGCCTACTATCTGCAAGACCGTCTGGCAGAGGATGTTGCAAGAAATTCCCAGAAACTTCTCCAGAAAGAGCTCTTTGTAATACAGCTTGGTCTTCACTTAATGATTTACAGAGGCCCTAAAGGTAAGGAAGGTCTTATGGAGATGATTGCTACCGGCCACTGCCCTAGAATAGAATTTATGGGCAAGGCTTCTGCGATGGCCGTAGGCAAGATGCAGGCAAGACGCACCCTGGATATCATCAAGAAGGTCTTCGGTATCACTTTCGACGACATTATCGCAGATGAGTTCCTCAAATACAAACTCATTTCCACAGCCAACGTGTGCGGCCTCTCCAAGGCATATGTCCAGAGCAATGCCAATATACTTGACATCCTGGCTGATGCAGTCCACAATGAGATTATCCCTGACATTTCCCTCATCGATGCCATCAGAAGGGAACCTTCTGTAAAGTTCGGCCGATGGAGGATGCCTGAAGACAGTGAGCATGCCAAAGCCGAGGCAATGGCAAGAAATCATTTCCAGGACCTCCCATACTTCAAGTATGAGGATCAGCTCAAGAGCGCCAGCTTCCATGTTGGCACCGGCGAAGGATTTGATATCAAGCCTTTAGGGTAGACTTCTCTTCAAGCCGCATCACCCTATTTGTAAAGATAGCGCTTGATGCTAAGTTTAGGAGTCTTTTCAAATGGCTTGTCTACCAATTCTACCTTGTTGATCTGGCAGTATTTGGCAAGTGAAATGTTCGCAAGGGTACAGATGGTTTCAGGAAGATCCTTCAATGTGGCCTCATCCAGTTCATCCTTGTTTGCCGGATAGACCAGAGCCACTATTTTACCTTCACGGTCAACAACCACACTCTCTTCAACATACGGAATCCCGGAGAGTATGGCTTCTATCTCTTCCGGATAGATGTTCTGCCCGGATGAGCCAAGAATCATAGACTTTATCCTTCCACGGATGAAGATGTTCCCGTCTTTATCCATTATTCCCAGGTCTCCGGTGCGGAACCATCCGTCTTCCGTGAAAGCCAGGGCATTGGCTTCAGGATTCTTGTAATAGCCGATGGTCAGATTAGCTCCGCGAGTCTGTATTTCCCCTGGAATCCTCTGAGGGTCGGGAGAGTCTATGCGAGCCTCGTGGATAGGCTTTCCGCAAGATCCGGGAACAAAGTCCGTCCACCACTCATAAGCGATAAGGGGACAAGCCTCGGTCATTCCGTAACCTACCGTGAAAGGCAGTCTGATCTGCTTCAGACAACGCTCTACCTCAGGTTTGAGTGGGGCGCCACCCATAATGAAACATCCGACATTTCCACCGAAAGCAGCCATCAGTTTATTACGCACCTTATTGTAAATCAACCTTCTGACCAATGGAATAGCCAGAAGTGTCCTCATTTTGGCCAAAGCCGGCTTTATGGATGTGGCATAAATCTTCTCCATTACCAAAGGCACAGTGATAACCATATATGGCTTCACTTCCTTCATTGCGGCCAGAAGCGTGGTCGGAGAAGGAGTCTTTCCCAAAAAGTACATCGTAACGCCATCAACGTTAGGATGAATGAACTCGATAGCCAAACCGTACATATGTGCCATCGGCAGCATGGAAACCATAGTCTGCCCCGGAGTGTTCGGAAAATGAGCGTTTGCGAAATCGTCCATGTCACTCATGGCGCCATATGTAAGCATCACGCCTTTTGGATCTCCGGATGTGCCTGAGGTATAGTTGATTATTGAAAGAGTGTCAAAGTTGTCTGTAGGATAATGAACATCCTTAGGACCGAAACCTTCAGGATATTTGTCGCCGAGCAGCTTCTCCTTTTGCTCCCAGGCGGAAGAAAACGAATCATCCCTGGACCAGAGAAGAGAGAAATCGGCTACGTTCACGGCAGCCTTCAGAAGCGGCATTGCCTCTGGATCAAGCTTGCTCCAGATATCGGTATCGGTGAAAAGGAGTACGCTTTCGGAATGGTTTACCAGTCTTATTATACTGTCTGGATGAAAGTCCGCAAGGAGAGGGACAACAACCGTCTCATAGGTATTAACCGCATAGAACGAAATAGCCCAATGAGCTGAGTTTCTGGCGCATATTGATATTCTATCGCCTTTCTTGATTCCGGCTTTTTCAAAGAAAATATGGAATGTCTCCACATAGGTAGCAAGCTCTCCATATGTATAAGACTGTCCACCATAATCAGCCACTGAAGGTAAATCCCAATGGTTACGGATAGTATCCTCCAGGGTTTGCAGATAGTGTTTCATCGATAACAGGTTACAGGTTTCGGTATTAATTGCAAAAATACTATCTTTATACAATAAAACAAAAGATGTCCCTATGCAAACTATAAATTCAAAGGCAATCCAGACTCTGGAAGAATACATGAATGAGGTTCCATTCCAAGTGATCAGGCGCAATCTTTACACTGCAGAAGAACTATATGAAGGCTTTGATCCTGAGGATGATAAAACCTCGGAAACTTATCTTGACGCCCTCATATACAAGCACTATCTAGCCAAAGGCAAACAGCCTGAAGACATAAGGGAATCTTTGTGCCGGTCTATCCACGACCACGATATGCATATAAACCTTAAGAACTTTTTCAAGGACCATGACTCCCGTAAATGTGTCGGAATAATGGGCGGTCACGCAAATTCCAGAACAGACAAGATGTTCCGGGAAGTGGTCCTGCTCAGCAAGAAGTTGACTGAGAAAGGATTCGTTATGCTGTCCGGTGGTGGCCCAGGTGCAATGGAAGCCACTCATCTGGGAGCCTGGATGGCC
>CADAOA010000033.1 GCA_902789435.1 uncultured Bacteroidia bacterium
GCGAATTTCTTGACATCGCTCTGGGCCATCTGAAGCCCTCTGCCTTTCGGCTTGTCGGGAACGGTTACTACCGCGGGAATGTCGTATCCGGCGTCAAGCAACGCCTTCAGAGGGCCAACCGCAAACTCCGGCGTGCCCATATATATTATTCTGGGATGTTTTTCCATGCTATTGGTTGTTTTCAGCTTCTTTCTTCAGGATTTGAGCCATCTTCTGGCGGTAGAGTTCCCTCTTTTCCTTGCTGAACAGGCGGCCGAAGAAATTCTTCACGTTCTTCATCGCGTTGTCAGGATCGAATACTGCGGAATCCTGGGTGCACTTCCAGGTAAGGAATGCTGCCAGAGGTGCCAGAACCAGGGTGGAGATGAACGCTCCAAGGAACGGGCTTATGGCTCCGTCGTTCGCCAGCTTCTTTCCACTGATGTCCACAACCCAGTAAAGCACGAAGAACAGGATTGAAATTATGGCCGGAGTTCCCAGTCCTCCCTTCCTCACGATGGCTCCGATAGGGGCTCCTATGAAGAAGAAGATCAGGCAGGCCAGACTGAGGGTGAACTTCCTGTAAGTCTCGATTACGGTTCTTCTCAGAGGATAGGCTGTCTGGTAAATCTGGGCGTGGTAGAAACTGTAGGAAACCAGTTCGTTGTTGAGGGTTCCGTAAACCGTGGAAAGTGCCTCGGCCTTGTCTGAAGGAGTTTTCCAGTGATATAGATCGTCTTCTGTCAGGCTTTTCCGGAATCCTTTGTTGCGGGCGGTGTCAAGCTGTTCCTTGTGTCCAAGCCAGTCTGCGGTCATAGCCCTGCTGGTGTGTATGTTCAGAGAAGAGTCGTTGGCTATTGTCAGGGAATCCCTGTCTTTCCTGAGCTGGGTTATGTTCTTAGCCATAACCTCCTGGCTGTAACGGCCCTCGCTGGAACCTTTGAATGCATAGTTTTCCAGAGGGATGGCAATCTGCTGGAAGGAGAACCTGATTCTCTGAAGAGCCAGTGAAGTGTCTGTATATGTACGGTTGTTGGTCTCCTGGTAATTTACTCCATTATAGAGGGTTATAAGGAGTCCCTGTTTATCCGGGGTAATGGAGAACCTTCCTGAATCTGCGATGGTAAGATCTGTGTTTCCGCTCTCCTTGGAGTGGTTGTAAATCATGATCTGGTGCATCAGCATATTCTTGTCCCTGGCTCCAACCCTTATGGAATAGCCGTCTATGCCATCGTAGAAGATGCCCACCGGAATCTTGATTTCCTCCTTGGTGTTGGTGATGTCTTCCCTGAGGGTGTAGATCTTGTTGTAGGCTACCGGAATAAGGTTGTTGGAGGCGAAGAAGGCTCCGATAACGATAAAGACAGCAACATAACTCAGCGGACGGAGAATCCTCTGAAGTGATATGCCGGCAGCTTTCATGGAAAGGAGCTCGCTGTTTTCTCCCAGTCCTCCCATTGTCATTATGGAAGCCAGAAGAGTGGCAAGCGGTAGGGCGTAAGGAATCAGCGTGCAGCATCCCCACATCATGAACTGGGCTATGACGCGGAATCCCAGTCCCTTGCCGACAAGTTCGTCGATGTACAGCCAAAGGAACTGCATCATCAGGATGAAGGTCACGATGGCGAACACGGCAACGAAAGGACCCAGGAAAGACTTCAGCATATAGCCGTCCAAAGTCTTTACGCCAAGCTTCCGCAGGAAACCTTTAATGGCTTCCTTTATCCTCCTTCCGAGAGGCAGCTGGTTCTGGGTCTGGTCTTCCATTTACTTGCTTATGGTTTCCTTGATACAATCAAGTGCAGCGTCTATTCCTTCCGCGTGCTTTCCTCCTGCGCTGGCAAAGAACGGTTGTCCTCCGCCTCCTCCGTTAATGAACATGGCGGCCGGGCGGATATCCTTTCCGGCGTTCATTCCCTTGGCAACCAGGTCGTCTGTGTACATCAGCACAAGACCAGGCTTGGCCGGGTCTGTTATGCCGCCTGCAAATACCGTACTCGTGCATTCGCTTCTGAGCATAAACGCCACGGTCTTCATCAGTTCTGCAGAGAACGGGCCCTTTGCCTGGATATAGTCTATTCCGTTTATCTTCACAGCCAGTTCCTTTGCCTTGTCCTTCAGGGCTACGGCCCTTTCTTTCATCATGTCTTCGGCCTGCTTGCGGAGCTGGTCGTTTTCCATGATCATCTTCTTGGCGCTGTCCATCAGGTTAGGGGCGTTCTTGAACAGTTCCTTCAGGCTGAGCATCAAATCTTCGGCCGCGTAGATTATGTCTTCCGCGGTCTTTCCGGTGGTGGCCTCGATCCTTCTTACTCCGGCGGCGATGGCGCTCTCGCTGAGGATCTTGAAATAACCTATCATTCCGGTGGATGGGATGTGGGTTCCGCCGCAGAACTCAACGCTGTCTCCGAACTTGATCACCCTTACCTTGTCTCCGTATTTCTCTCCGAAGAGGGCGATGGCTCCGAGTTTCTTTGCTTCCTCGATAGGCATATCCCTCATTTCCTCTTTCCTGATATCCTTGCGGATCAGGGAGTTTACAAGCCTTTCCACTTCGCGGAGTTTCTCCGGGGAAACTTTCTCAAAGTGGGAGAAGTCAAATCTCAGACTCTGAGGGCTTACATACGAGCCTTTCTGCTCGATGTGGGTTCCAAGCACCTTTCTCAGCGCATAGTCCAGAAGGTGGGTGGCGCTGTGGTTTGCGGTAGTGGCAAGCCTCTTTTCCTCATCTATCTGTGCGGTGAACACTCCTTCCACATCTGAAGGAAGTTTCTCGGTGACGTGGATGGACAGGCCGTTTTCCTTTACGGTATTCACTATCTGGATTTTCTCTCCTTCTGCAGAACAGAGCCATCCCTTGTCTCCCACCTGTCCGCCGCTCTCGGCATAGAACGGAGTCTTGGACAAAACGATGTGAAACAGGTCTTTGCCCTTGGTCTTGACCTCCCTGTAGCGGAGTATCTTCACATCGTTCTCGCAGGTGTTGTCATAGCCTGTGAACACAGACTCTTCTTCAGGATCGGAAACATACACCCAGTCTCCCTCTTTCTTGGCGTCTGCGTTGCGGCTTCTTTCCTTCTGCTTCTTCAGTTCTGCCTCAAAGCCTGGCAGGTCTACTTCCAGACCATTCTCCTTGGCGATGAGTTCCGTAAGGTCTATCGGGAATCCGAAGGTGTCGTAGAGTACAAAAGCGTCAGTTCCGCTGACAAGCGAAGAGCCGGTGCCCTTGCACTTTGCCACAACATCATCCATCAGGCGGATTCCTCTATCCAGAGTCCTGAGGAATGCGTCTTCCTCCTCCTTGATGACCTTGGAAATCAGGCTTTCCTGCTTTGCAATCTCAGGGTATGAGCTTCCCATCTGCTCAACCAGTACAGGCACCAGCTTGAACAGAAGCGGTTCCTTCACTCCCAGGAATGTGTATGCATATCTTACTGCTCTTCTGAGGATCCTGCGGATTACATATCCAGCCTTCACGTTAGACGGAAGCTGTCCGTCAGCGATAGAGAAGGTTATTGCCCTTACGTGGTCTGCAACCACCCTCATTGCAATCCTGACTTTCTCGTCTGCGGTCGCATAGTCCTTTCCTGCAATCTCGCCGATCTTTGAAAGCAGCGGGGTGAACACGTCAGTGTCATAGTTGCTCTTCTTTCCCTGCAAGGCCATGCAGAGCCTTTCGAATCCCATTCCCGTATCCACATTGTTGTGAGGGAGTTTCTCCAGGCTTCCGTCTGCCTTTCGGTTAAACTGCATGAACACCAGGTTCCATATCTCGATCACCAGCGGGTCGGACTTGTTTACCAGTTCCCTTCCCGGAACCTTGGCCCGTTCCTCGTCATCGCGGAGGTCTATATGTATCTCGCTGCAAGGGCCGCACGGTCCCTGCTCTCCCATTTCCCAGAAGTTGTCCTTGCGGTTTCCCATCAGCACCCTGTCTGCCGGGAGGAACTTCAGCCAGTTGTCCCTGGCTTCCTCGTCCAGTCCGAGTCCGTCCGGCTCATATCCCTCAAACACGGTTGCATAGAGCCTTTCAGGATCTATCTTGAATACCTTGGTCAGCAGCTCCCAGCTCCACTCTATAGCCTCTTTCTTGAAGTAGTCTCCAAAGCTCCAGTTACCCAGCATCTCAAACATCGTATGGTGGTAGGTGTCGTGCCCAACTTCCTCCAAGTCGTTGTGCTTTCCGCTGACTCTAAGGCATTTCTGAGTATCAGCCGCTCTCTTTGCAAACGGGGCGGCATTGCCCAGGAAAATATCTTTGAACTGGTTCATTCCCGCGTTTGTGAACATCAGCGTAGGGTCGTTCTTTACTACCATCGGTGCGCTTGGCACAATCGCATGTTCCTTTTCCTTGAAGAAATCCAGGAATGCCTGTCTAATCTTTCTTGATTCCATTAGTACGGTTTTTGCAGTTAGTGCAAATCGTACAAAAATAACATTTATTGGCGAAATTCAATAAAGACATACTCAAGTTCTTCCTGTTGAGCGTAGCGGCGTTTGTGCTGTACTACGTTCTGCTGTTTTATGTTATAGGGATAAAGACTCCCCGGAGAAAGCAGCTGGAAGAGCGGAGTGCGATGCTGGATATCCGCCAGAAGGACCTGGACGGAAAGCTCCGCCACGCATTTTCCATTCTGGACGAGCTTCAAGAGAGGGACAACAACATTTACCGTCCGGCCTTTGGAGTGGAGGCAGAGGATTTCCCCGGCTCCCTTACCGGAGGGATCGAACAACTTTTCTCCCTGGCAAAGACTCAGGCGGAGAGTTACGACAAGCTGGAGCCGCTTTCCGAGAGTGCCGGCAAGATGTCTTCCTGCGTTCCCGGAATTCCTCCGCTATATCTTGACAAAATCCATATGACCAGCCGGTTTGGTGTAAGGAGCGATCCAATGAGCGGGGATGCAAAGGTGCATACCGGAGTAGACCTTGCCGGACCGGAAGGAATCCACGTCTTCGCCACCGGAGACGGAGTCGTGGAGAAAGTGGACATCAAGTTCACCGGCTACGGCAACGAGATTGTAATCAACCACGGCTTTGGCTACAAGAGCCGCTATGCCCATTTGAAGAGCACGATCGTCCACGTGGGAGACCGCGTAAAGCGCGGAGACCAGATAGGCTTTGTAGGCAGCACCGGAAAGAGCACTGGCCCGCACCTCCATTATGAGGTTGAATATATGGGAAGAAAGGTTAATCCGCTGAATTTCTTCGACTCCGGCATGAGCGCGGAAGAATATGAACGTCTTGTAAGGGAGGGAGCAAAATGAAACGCAGCAAGATAATATGGTACTTCCTTGGAAGCGTCGCCTTGGCGGTGATCTACTACATCCTCCTTGCCAATATCGCTTATTTCGGCGATGAGGCTCGCTTGCTCAAGGAAAACCGCAGCCGCGCAAAGGCTCTTGACACCATAGAGGCCAGATTCTCCACTCTCAGCGATGAACTCAAGGCCCTCCAGAGCCGCGACGCGGGAATCTACCGCTCCATCTTCGGAGCCGATCCTGCAAAGGACCTCTACAAGGAAGAAATGGGCCAGGATATAGACCTTAAGACCGCCCTGGCGATGGCAAGGAGCGTGGAAGTTTCCATAGATACCATAAAGGGAAACCTCAAATATCTCGGTTCAAGTTCGGAGAACATTCCTTCAATCATTCCGGTACAAGGCTGCAAAAAGGAAAGCATTGGCGCGTCCATAGGCCGCAAGATTAATCCTCTGACTAAGGTTGTGGAGTGGCATTCCGGCGTTGACATTGAAGCCGAGACAGGAACTCCTGTAATTGCTCCGGCAGAAGGAGTTGTCACATCCGTTATCCGTGGAGACCGCTCTGACGGAGACATTGTGGAACTTGACCACCTCAACGGCTACACCACCCGCTACTGCCATCTGGACAGCATTGCGGTCAAAAGGGGAGACACTCTCTCCCGCGCCCAAAGGTTCGCCTGCGTTGGTATGACCGGAAAGACCATCGCCCCGCATCTTCACTATGAAGTTCTTTTCGACGGCAAGAGGGTTAATCCTGTCTGCTGGTTTTTTGCATCGCTGAAGCCAAAAGAATATACCTGGGCCCTCCACAAGGCGGAAAACAGCGGTCAGTCTTTGGATTAATCTTCCAACTTGATTATTTTTGCAGGGTATGGAAGAAGGCGGCAAATTATATTATACAATCGGGGAAGTTTCCAAAATCCTTGGAGAAAGCACATCTCTGGTCAGGTTCTGGTCAGACAAGTTTCCGCAGTTCATAAAGCCCGTGCGCAACAAGAAGGGCAACAGGTTCTTTACGCAGAAAGACGTGGAGACATTCAAGATGATCCATCACCTGGTGAAGGAAAGCGGAATGACGCTGGAGGGAGCCCGCCAGAGGATGAAGCAGAACCTGTCTCCAACAGACCGCAAGCTGGAGGTCATCGAAAGGCTCCGTTCTATCAAGGCAAAGCTTCTTGCGGTTTCGGAAGACCTTGATACAGATACAGATTCAGATTATCCGGAAGATGCAGAAAACACAGAAAATCAAGGCCTCTGACATCGCTGAGGCTATAGAGGGATTTGCTCCGCTTTCAACCCAGGCGGAATGGGACAACAGTGGTTTTACCGTAGGCAATCCAAGCGCTGAGGTTCACAAGGCCCTCATTGCCTTGAATTGTTCTCTGGAGGTTGTGAAGGAAGCGGTGGAGAAAGGGTGTGACATGATAATCACACATCATCCGCTGATAGTGCACAAGCCGTGCCTTTCCATTCTGGAAGGGGACGTCAGGTCAGATACCATAATGCTCGCGATCCGTTCCGGGATAACCGTGTACTCCTCCCACACCCCTCTGGACAGGGCAAAGGGAGGGCTCAACGATATCATGGCGGCAAAGATGAAGCTTAAGGATTGCATTCCTCTCAGCGATGACGGATTCGGAGTTGTGGGTAACCTTTCTAAGCCGGTAAGTGCGGCTGGTCTTATCGCTGAGGTAAAAAAGGCGTTTGGGGTTTCAAATCTTCGGACTTCCGAGCCTCTGAAGGGGAAGGTCACTCGCGTTGCTGTCAGCAGTGGAGGTGGGCAAGGCTCTATTCCTGACGCAGTTGCAAAGGGAGCCCAGGTGCTTTTGACAGGGGATGTGACCCATCATAATTTCTATTGCCCTTCCGGTTTTATGGTTGTGGACCTGGGTCATCATTTCAGCGAACTCCCGGCAATCGGGCTGCTTCAGTCCGTTGTTAAGAAAAATTTTCCTAAATTTGCCGTCCTATTGAGTGAGGCCGACAAGAGCCCGATATTTTATTTTTAATATGGCAACAACAAAGAAAAATCCTGCATTGAGCGGGGAGACCTTTACCTCCCTGCAGATTTCCACAAAGAACGCTGACGCGCTGGAAATGGAAAAGAAGCTTCATCTTCTTTACAAGCTCCAGCAGACAGACTCCAAGATAGATTCCATTTATCTTCTCCGCGGAGAACTTCCTCTGGAGGTTAGAGATCTTGAGGACGAGGTTGCGGGCCTGAAGACCAAACAGGCAGCTATCCAGAAGGACATCAAGGATATAGAGAACTTCATCACAGCCAAGAAGAACGAGATCGAGGAGTGCCGCATGGCTATCAAGAAGTACGAGCAGCAGAGAAACAACGTAAGGAATAACCGTGAGTTCGAGTCCATTTCCAAGGAGATAGAATTCCAGCAGCTGGAGAGCCAGCTGGCAGAGAAGAAGGCCAATGACGGAACCAAGAACCTCGTTGCCAAGAAGGAGGAGCTGGAACTTATCGCCGTTGAGATCAAGGGCCGCGAGGCAGACCTTGAGGCAAAGCGCAAGGAACTGGAAAACATAGAGAAGGAGACTGAGAAGGAAGTCGAGAAGCTTCAGGAGGAAAGCAAGGGATATCAGGACCAGATAGACGCCAGGATGCTTGCCGCCTACAACAAGGTAAGGACCAACGTCCGCAACAAGATGGCCGTGGTTACCGTTGTAAGGGGCGCTTGCGGCGGTTGCTTCAACAAGATTCCGCCTCAGAGGGAGATAGACATTGACGAGAGCCGCAAGATCGTGGTTTGCGAGTATTGCGGAAGGATTCTCGTAAGCTCCCGTTTCGCCGAGGAGGATAACCCTCAGGCTGAGGAGGCAAAGCCAGCCAAGAAAACAGCAAAGAAAAAATAATCAGCGATGAAGCAAGGACCCTACACTTTGAGGGACCTCTTCTTCAAGCACGTAGGACAGACATCCTCTTCCCCGCTAGGTTTAAGTATAGTGAAGGCAGAGGGTGTTTTCCTTTATTCGGAGACCAAAAGATATCTTGATTTCATATCCGGTGTTTCCGTTTCCAACGTGGGGCATGCAAGAAGAGAGGTCATAGATGCCGTCAAGGCGCAGATGGAGAATTATGCCCACCTGATGGTCTATGGGGAAATGATAGAAAGTCCCCAGGTGGAGCATGCCACCCTTCTGTGCTCTATCCTTCCCGATAATCTCCAGAGCGTTTACTATGTGAATTCCGGCAGCGAGGCCAACGAGGCCGCGGTGAAGCTGGCGAAGAGAATTACCGGAAGGCGTCGGATCGCCTCCTGCCGCAACGCCTACCACGGCAGCACGCAGGGAAACCTGAGCCTTATGGACAGTGAGGATTTCAAGGGGGCTTTCCGCCCGCTTCTTCCTATGGTGGACCACTTTTCCTTCAACGATATCGATTCCCTTTCAGTCATAACGGAGGAAACCGCCGCCGTTATCGTGGAGCCCGTCCAGGGAGAAGGGGGAGTGCAGATCCCGGCTCCGGGATTCCTTGAGGCTCTGAGGGAGAAGTGCGACAAAACGGGTGCCCTGCTGATATTTGACGAGGTTCAGACCGGCTTCGGAAGAACAGGCAAGATGTTTGCATTCCAGAAATACGGAGTGAGGCCGGATATCCTTACACTGGCCAAGGCGCTTGGCGGGGGAATGCCTCTGGGAGCTATGGTTACATCTCCAGAAAGGATGAGCGCCTGGCAGACTGATCCGCCCCTTGGGCACATCACCACATTTGGAGGACATCCGGTATGCTGCGCGGCAGCACTGGCGTCGCTGAGGCTGCTCCTTGAAAAAGACTGGGTGGGGGATGTGGAAAGGAAAAGCAAAAAAGTGGTGGATGGATTAAAGTCACATCCCGCTGTAAAGGAGATACGTGCGGCGGGTTTGCTTATAGCGGTGGATTTGGGCAGAGAAGATTTAGCGAAAAAAGTGCTATATTTACTACTCGATGAAGGCGTGATAACGGACTGGTTCCTCTTTCAGCCGACATCGTTCAGGATAGCTCCTCCGCTGTGTATCACCGATGAGGAATTGGAACTTGGAATCCAGGCGGTAAGGAGGGCGTTGGACAAACTGGCAGAATAGGATTTTATGGCAAAGACAGTCAAAAACAGGAAAGGAGAGGTAGATCTCGAGGTTTCGGCTCTGCAGCAGGGAATGAAGGTTCCTCAGGCGCCGGAAGTGGAAGCTTCCGTGCTTGGAGCCATGATGTTGGACCAGGATATTGTGGAGGAGCTTATGACAGTGCTTCAGGAGGAGTGCTTCTATAAGCCTGAGAACAGGTTGATATTCAAAGCGATCAGCAACCTGAGCAATTCTTCGCAGCCGGTGGATATGATGACTGTGGCAGACCGCCTGAAGTTCAACGGAGACTTTGACGCTGCCGGAGGGCTGGACTATCTGACAAGACTTACATCGGATATCGGAGCGGCAGTCCACGTGAACTACTATGCCAAGATTCTGGTAGACAAGTTCATCCAGAGGGAGATGATATCCATTACGAACGACTCGCTGAGAAAATCCTACGACGAGTCCGAGTCTGTGGACGATCTTCTGAATTCCATACAGCAGAGGCTGTTCGAGCTCTCCGAGAAAAACATGAGCCGCAAGGAACAGTCTATCGCCGAGATCATAAAGACCAAACTGGACAGTCTGGAGGAAATGCAGAGCAAGGGTGGGCAGACCGGTCTTCAGAGCGGATACATGGCCCTGGACAAGGTTACCTACGGATGGCATCCTTCAGACCTTGTGATCATAGCCGGACGTCCTGGTATGGGTAAGACCGCCTTCGTGCTGACGATGGCCAGGAATATGGCGGTGGATTTCAAGATCCCGGTAGCCTTCTTCTCCCTGGAGCAGGCTCCTACTCAGCTCCTTGAAAGACTTATGGTTGCGGAATCCGGACTGCCTTCAGACAAGATAAAGGGAAGCGTGAAGATGACCCAGGCGGACTGGACCCAGCTGGAAGACAGCCTGAAGTCTCTTGTGGATGCTCCGATATACATAGACGACACCCCGTCCCTTTCCATCGCGGACCTCAGGGCGAAGGCTCGCCGTCTTGTGAAAACCAGCGGGGTGAAGATTCTCATAATAGACTATCTCCAGCTTATGACGGGAAGCAAGGAGCTCAAGGGAAACCGCGAGCAGGAGGTTGCTGAAATCTCCCGTTCCCTTAAGGCGATAGCAAAGGAACTGAACGTTCCGGTCATAGCTCTGGCACAGCTCAGCCGTCAGGCGGAATCCTCCACCGGCGGGCAGAAGAAACCTCAGCTTACCCACTTGAGGGAATCCGGTGCCATAGAGCAGGATGCGGATATCGTTCTCTTCCTGCACCGTCCGGAGTATTACGGACTTGAAGACATGAACGTGGAGAAAGGACTTACCGAAGTTATCATCGCCAAGCACCGTAACGGACCTACGGGCGAGGTTGAACTGAAGTTCCTTGCAAACCAGATGAAGTTCGTGGACCGCAACGATAATTTCGCCCAACCTTCCTCCATCCCGGGAACCCTGTCTTTCGGATCCAGGATAAACAACGGAGACTTCAACGACTTCGGTATCACCGCTGAAGACGAATACGACATTAACTAAAACATAATGAAATGAAAAGGTTTGTCGCTCTCACATTCTTGATTGCAGTTTTTTCCCAGGCCTTTGCCCAGGAAAGCAACAACTATCCTTTCCAGGACGGGGAGAAAATGAACTTTGTCCTGAACTACACTTGGGGCGGAGTCATTACCGATGTGGGGGAGGCCACCTGTACCCTGGAGTATTCCAACGGGGGTTACAATGTACTTGTTACCGGAAGGACATTCAAGTTCTTCGACATGTTCTTCAAGGTAAGGGAGAGGTTCGAATCCAGATTCACCGAGAAGAACTTGCGCCCGGTCAGGTTTTACCGCCAGGCCGCCGAAGGCAAGTACAGGATGAAGAATACCCTTAAGTTCAACCCTGACTTTACGGTCAACTCCAGCACCCAGAAGTACGACAGGGTTCCGTTCGATACCCTGCTCAAGGGAACGGCCAATACCATGGATATGCTCACCCTGCTGTTCAAGAGCAGGACGCTTACCTTCGACGACAGCCAGATAGGCAAGAAGGTTCCGCTGGAGTTTGCAATAGACAAGGAAATCTACAATATCTATTTCATATACCAGGGTAAGGAAAATAAGAAGATCCAGGGCCTGGGAACTTTCAGGACCATGAAATTCGCCGTCAAGGTGGTGGCCGGAAACGTTTTCGACGGCAGGGAGGATATGAATATCTGGATCACCGATGACCAGAACAAGTTCCCTGTATTCTTCGAGTCACCGATTCTCGTAGGCAGGGTCCAGGGCAGGATGTCTTCCGTTACCGGCAACAAATATCCCCTGACTTCCAAGATCAAATAGAATGCAGAAAGGTGTTATAGGTCACGAAGGAGTGGTTTCCGCCGTTTTGGAGAACGGGTATAAGGTTACCATCACCTCCCGCAGCGCTTGTTCGGCCTGTCATGCAAGAGGTCTTTGCTCTGCCTCCGAGATGGTGGACAAGGTCATAGAGGTAAAAGATTCCGGACCTCTGCGTTATAAAACCGGAGACAAAGTCAACGTCAACATAAAGGAATCTGCCGGAATGAAGGCTGTCTGGATAGTTTATGCAGTTCCGGCAATCATTTTAGTAACCTTTTTGTTATATTTGCAACGTTTGGGAATGAGCGAATTGGTTACGGGCCTGGTTATCCTGGGAGCTATAGCGGTTTATTTCTTCGTGCTGTATCTTTTCAGGGGAAAAATAGGGCGCCGTATCCACTTTACCCTATCCCCGTTAGACCCGACTACTAACAATTAACTTAATGAATACAACAATTATCTTTACTATCGCCACATTGGCAATCCTGGGATTGTTGCTGGCGATTGTGCTCTACATTGTTGCGCAGAAATTCAAGGTGGAAGAAGATCCCCGGATCGACACCGTAGAGTCTCTGCTGCCTGGCGCCAACTGCGGAGGTTGCGGCAAGGCAGGTTGTAGGGCTTTTGCAGAATCAGCTGTAAAAGAAGGACTTGGTTCTATTCACTGCCCAGTTGGAGGCAATCCTGTAATGCAGAAGATCGCCGAAGCTCTGGGGCAGACCATAGAGGCCAAAGATCCGCAGGTTGCTGTCGTAAGATGTTCCGGATCCTGCGACAAGAGAAAGAAAACCACCGTTTATGACGGTCTGGCCACCTGTGCCACGATTGCGTCACTGTACGGCGGCGATACCGACTGCCGGTTCGGATGTCTTGGCAGGGGCGACTGCGAAGCTGTCTGCAAGTTCGATGCTATCAAAATCAACCCTAACACTGGTCTTCCTGAAGTTGACGAAGAGAAATGTACTGCCTGCGGCGCCTGCGTAAAGGCTTGCCCTAAGCAGATCATAGAACTTCGCAACAAGGGTCCTAAGGGCAGAAGGGTTTATGTGGCTTGCCGTAATCAGGACAAGGGTGCCGTAGCAAGGAAGGCCTGCCTGGCCGCCTGCATCGGCTGCGGAAAATGCGCAAAGACCTGTCCGTTCGAGGCCATTACAGTCGAGAATTTCCTGGCTTACATCGATTACACCAAGTGCCGCATGTGCCGCAAGTGCGTGGTTGAATGTCCTACTGGAGCAATCCACGAGGTAAACTTCCCTCCTAGGCCGGCAGTTCAGGCTCCAAAGCCAGAAGAAAAGAAAGTAGAAATTCCGGTTCAAAAAACAGAATAGGCTATGAGAACATTCAGAATGGGTGGCGTTCATCCTGCAGACAAGAAGATCAGCAAGGATGCGGCAATAGAAAGATTGCCTCTGCCAAAGACTGTTTATATCTCTATGGGACAGCATCTTGGCGCTCCTGCCGAGCCATGTGTCGCCGTTGGAGATAAGGTTAAGGTCGGCCAGCTGATTGCCAATCCGACCGGTTTCGTTTCCGCTCCGGTGCATTCATCGGTGAGTGGTACCGTAAAATCAATTGAAATGGTAAAGGACCTTGCCGGAAGAGCTGGCAAGGCTGTCGTTATAGATGTCGAGGGAGACGAGTGGATGGAAGACATAGACCGCTCCCAGGATATCGTGCGTGAGATCAAGCTCGACAAGAAAGAAATCGTGGACAGGATCAAGGCCTGTGGAGTCGTAGGACTCGGCGGTGCCACGTTCCCTACCAACGTAAAGCTTTCCCCTCCTCCTACAGCAACTCCTACATGCGTGATTATCAACGGTGCAGAGTGCGAGCCTTATCTTACTTCCGACTACAGGGTGATGATGGAGATGCCTGAGCAGGTGCTCATCGGTGGAACCATACTCATGAAGGCCCTCGGAGTTGACAAGTGCTACATAGGAATAGAGGAAAACAAGCCTGAGGCGATCAAGAAGCTCAAGGCTCTGGCTCCGCAGTACAAGGGAGTTGAAATAGTTACCCTCAAGAAGAAATATCCGCAGGGTGGTGAGAAGCAGCTCATCGATGCCGTAATCGGCAAGAAGGTTCCTTCCATGGGACTTCCTGTTGATACCGGTGCCGTGGTTCAGAATGTCGGAACCGCCTTTGCTGTTTATGAGGCCGTTCAGAAGAACAAGCCTCTGTTCGAGGGTATTATGACCGTGACCGGAGACTGCCTGGAGCATCAGCGCAACTTCATCCACAGGGTTGGAACTCCTCTGAGCTTCATTATGGAGTACAGCGGCGGAGTACCTGAGAAGGCTTCAAAGCTTATAAGCGGAGGTCCTATGATGGGTAAGGCTATCGTGAATGTGGACGCTCCTACACTCAAGGGAACTTCCTCCATACTTTATCTTACTGAAGAGCAGACAAAGAGAAAGGCTGAGAGCAACTGTATCCGTTGCGGCAAGTGCGTCAGTGCCTGCCCTATGGGTCTGGAGCCTTACCTTCTGAACAAGCTGGGAAGGGCATCCCGTATGGATGAACTTGAAGAGCATCACGTTTACGACTGCATCGAGTGCGGATGCTGCTCATTCACCTGCCCGGCATTCATTCCTCTGCTGGATACCATCCGTCAGAGCAAGGCAGCCGTAATGAAGATTATGAAGAGCCGTCCTAAGAAGTAATTGGGGAGGCGGATTGTTAATGAATTAAAATTGTACGACAAATGAATACATTGATTGTCTCTCCTTCCCCTCACGTTCACGGGAAGGATAATACCAGGAGGCTGATGGGGGATGTGATCATCGCACTTCTTCCTGCCGTTCTGGTATCAATCTGGTTCTTCGGTCTGAGCGCGATACACCTGGTATGCGTTAGCGTACTTGCCTGTGTCGTTTTCGAGTACCTGATACAGAAGTTTTTGCTCAAGGGCAAAAGCACCGTCGGAGACCTTTCCGCAGTGGTTACGGGAGTCCTTCTGGCCCTGAACCTTCCGGTTTGCTCTCCTTGGTGGCTGATCGTTATCGGCGCCCTTGTTGCAATCGGCATTGCCAAGATGACATTCGGCGGCCTGGGACAGAATCTGTTCAATCCGGCTCTGGTAGCCCGCGTGGTTCTGCTGGTTTCTTTCCCTGTCCTGATGACGGGAACTGCATTCCACGCTCCTGAGAGCGGATATCTGTTCGGCAACTCCGACTTTGCAACCGCAGCCCTGGACGCAACATCCGGAGCTACTCCTCTGGGATTCGTCAAGGAGCAGCTGGCAAAGGGTGTGGCTATGGAAGAGATTATGGCCAATCCTGGTCTTTCCTACACACAGTTGCTGTTTGCGAATATGGGAGGTAGCGCCGGCGAGTTTTCTGCCGTAGCCCTTATTATCGGTTTCATTTATCTGCTTTGCAGAAGGGTTATCAAGCCGTGGATATCGCTGAGCATCCTTATTACGGTATTTGTATTTGCCGGAGCCCTTTACCTCGGCGATTCTTCCAAGTATCTGGATCCTGTATTCCACGTTCTCAACGGAGGTTTGCTGCTGGGTGCATTCTTCATGGCTACTGATTATGTAACCTCTCCTATGACAACCAAGGGACAGGTGATTTTCGGTATCGGCATCGGTATCATCACCGTTCTCATCAGAACATTTGGAGCTTATCCTGAAGGAGTTTCCTTCGCGATACTGATCATGAACTCTACCGTTCCTCTTCTGAACAAGTTCCAACCTAAACGATTTGCGAAGGAGGCGCAGAAAAAGTAATGGCCATCAAATCATCTCTCAGGAACATGGTGCTTGTGCTCACGCTGGTTTGCCTGGGCGCATCCGCCGCTGTTGCAGTTATTTACGCTGTAACCAAAGATCCTATAAATGCCGCTGAGGTGGCAAAGAAAAACAGCGCCATCAAGGAAGTTGTCCCGGAATTCGACAACAACCCATATGAAGAGGCTATGGATATCATCGCCGATCTTTCCGTTCCGGAAAAGACCAATAAGGTTTACCCGGCAAAGAAGGGCGGAGAAATCGTCGGCTATGCAGTCGAAAGCACTACCACCAAGGGATTCGGCGGTCCTTTCACCATTATGGTAGGATTCACCCCTGACGGTGCGGTTTACAATACATCGGTGATCTCACACTCCGAGACTCCTGGCCTGGGTGCCAAGATAACAGACTCCAAGAGTGCTTTCATCACCCAGTGGAACGGAAAGAACCTTACGGACGGCAGTGTGAACGTTTCCGTCAAGAAAGACGGCGGAGACATTGACGCCATCACCGCATCCACCATATCTTCAAGAGCTTTCTGCGATGCAATGCAGATTGCTGCAAACGTGTTTAACAATATTTCTACGGAGAAGTAAGTTATGAGCAAGTTCAAATATCTGATAGACGGTATTGTCAAAAACAACCCGACCTTCGTTCTGGTCCTGGGTATGTGCCCTACGCTTGCAACCACCACGTCTGCAATCAACGGTATGGGTATGGGACTGGCCACAATGGCTGTTCTGCTGTGTTCAAATATAGTTATCTCTCTCCTTGCTCCGGCAATCCCGAACAAGGTCAGGATACCTTGCTACATCGTCGTGATAGCTGCCTTCGTAACCGTTGTTCAGCTGGTTATGCAGGCCTTCACGCCAGGACTTTACGAGACTCTGGGTATCTTCATCCCTCTGATTGTGGTTAACTGCATCGTGCTCGGAAGAGCCGAGGCTTTCGCCAACAAGCACGGAGTGATAGACAGTGCCCTGGACGGAATCGGAACCGGAATCGGCTTCACCATCGCCCTGACCTGCATCGGTCTGGTGAGGGAAGTCCTCGGAAACCTTTCCGCTTTCGACCACAAGTTCTCATCCTCAGACGGTATGCTCGTGTTCGTGCTGGCTCCCGGAGCCTTCATCGTTCTGGGTTATCTCATGGTAATATTCAACAAGCTTAAGGCTCACAAATAAAAAGACTAGGTTATGGAATATCTGATAATAATCATAACGGCTGTATTCGTAAACAACGTAGTACTCAGCCAGTTCCTCGGAATCTGCCCGTTCCTGGGTGTTTCCAAGAAGATCTCCACCGCTTTCGGAATGAGCCTTGCGCTGATTCTTGTCATGGGACTTGCAACCCTGGTTACTTATCTGATCCAGAATTATGTTCTTGTCAACACCTGGTTCGGCAGGGAAATCAATATCACCTTCATGCAGACCATCGTCTTCATCCTGGTGATTGCCGCCCTGGTTCAGATGGTGGAAATCATCCTCAAGAAGATTAACCCTACGCTGTATCAGGCTCTGGGTATCTTCCTGCCGCTGATCACGACCAACTGCGCCGTTCTGGGTGCAGCCCTGATAGTTGTAACCAAGGAGTTCTCCTTTGGAGGAGAGCCTCATATGATGAACCTTGCGGAGAGCGTGGTTTATTCCATGAGCCTTGCCATAGGTTTCGGAGTAGCCATCATCCTGTTTGCCGGAATGAGGGAGCAGCTGGAACTGAGCAATGTTCCTAAGTCTCTCAAGGGCACACCTATCGCCCTTATAACCGCAGGTCTTCTGGCTCTCGCGTTCATGGGATTCCAGGGAATCGTCTAACTCAGCGATGAGACTGTAATTGGAGGACAAGAAGAAAATATTGGGGCGGTTGATAACCGCCGTGGAGATAGAAGCTCTAATGAGAGAGGGGCGGAACGAGGAGGCTCACTCCAACCTTTCCTCCCTCCTCAAGGAAGAGCCCAAGAACGCCTACGCGTGGTATCTTCTCGGCAACCTTTACAGCCGGCAGAAGCTTTATCCACAGGCCCTCGAAGCCTACAACAACGCCAAGCTTCTGGAACCTGACGGGCCCGCCGCTTCGGCAGTGGACTGGGTGGTGGAGCAGATGTCTCTCCAGAGTTGAAAGAAACGGGGCAATCGCCCCGTTTTTCTTTTCATTGGGAATTGAGTCTAAAGTTGTATATTTGAATATTCTTAATCGAGACAAATAATAAATCCAAAATTAACTGTCAATATGAGATCAACAACTAAAGCACGTCTGACAACCCTTGTGTCAGCCCTCTGCATCGCTGCTGTTATGTGC
>CADAOA010000034.1:0-19148 GCA_902789435.1 uncultured Bacteroidia bacterium
AAGGGTTTGCCTTATAAGCATACACGCAACGGGAAGGGTCAAGATAGTCAGCCTCTGCATAGGAATTTTGCTGACCCTCAATCCTTTCATCGTTTATCTGGTATTCAAGGCGCTTCCTGTGGTCAGCCTTGCCTATGTGAGCAACGTGTTCATAAACATGATATTGGCTCTGATTATCATGGTGCTTGTAAAGAAGCAGATACCGGAGTTTTCGCTACGTCGGCTCATCGTATGCGTGTTGAAGATGTTGCTTGTGATTTCTGTATCGATGATAATCGTATACCTGGCAGTCAGGGGCCTTCCTGCAAATTTGGCGAGAGTGCTTCTTTCTGCATTGATGTCGACAGTCCTGCTGGGGGCCGGAACATATTTCTTCTGCCTGGATAGGAGCAAGAGACAATGGGTTCTGTCTTTTATCAGGAAGAAACTAAAAAGGAGATAGGTATGAAAAACATAATGCTGCTCGATCCGTCAATAGGATCCGGAAACCTGGGAGACCACATAATCTCAGAATGCGTCCGCAAGGAACTTGTGCCTATGTTTAAGGATTATTATCTGCTGTCTTTCCCGACTCAGGTGTCTTCCTTCCACTGGTATCAGGTTCTTAGGAATTCTGTTGTACTGCAAAAATACAGCGAAAGCAATTTCAAGTTTGTCGGAGGAAGCAACGTTATGGTTAAAGACCTCCTGACGCATTATCCTCAGTGGAATATCAACCTGTTCAACTACAAGCCATTCAAAGGTGCCATACTGGTCGGGGTCGGTGCCGGAAAGGGGAGCGGGTCAAATGCCTACACCAGGCATATCTATCGTAAGATGCTTTCATCTGAGTATTTCCACAGCGTAAGGGATGAGCGCAGCAGGGAGTATGTGGAAAGCCTGGGGCTCAAGGCCATAAATACCGGATGTGTGACCATGTGGGCCCTGACACCCGAGTTCTGCGCGCAGATACCTTCCCGCAAGTCGGACGAGGTTATCTTCACGCTTACCGCTACGGGAGGGGCAAAAGACCACAGGGATCAGAGAATCATAGACACCCTGAAGAGAAATTACGCCAAAGTTGTCTACTGGCCGCAAGGCTGGCTGGACAGAGACTATATCCGCGAGTTTTCCGGAACGGAAGACATCCGGGTTCTCGACCCTTCAAAAGAAGCGTATGACGAGTTTCTGACAGCTCACGATGCAGATTATGTCGGAACCCGTCTCCACGGCGGCGTATATGCCATGAGGCACAAGAGAAGGGCTATAATAATCGCGATAGACGAAAGGGCTCGCGGAATCAACGAAGGCAATCACCTAAATTGCGTGGACAAGGAGAACCTGGATGCGCTTGAGTCTATGATAATGGCTTTGAAGAATCTCATACTGGACAAGGTTGTTGTCAGCGGCAACAAGGTGGAATACCCGTTCCGTGCGGCAGATGCGCTCAAGAAGTATTTCACCAAGGATAAGGTAACAATTGAGTACGACACGGACATGTCCGGCGTTCCCGAGAGCATTCTTTCCATTCCGTTCATAGGCTCTCTGGCCGGCCTGATGTGGCTGGCGGACATAGAGCTCTGGGTAAACGACTTGGACAAGACCTTCTACGAGGCCTTCTTCAGAATCAAGAGGGCTTATCAGGAGATGCATTCGGACCTTCCGCTCAAGGGAGAACTGGTGCCTTGCCGCTTTATGGAAAACACCACACCGAAGACCGGAAAAAGCCTGCTTCTTTTCGGAGGCGGAATAGACTGCCAGTCTTCCTTTATCCGTCACGAAGACAGCATATCCGATGTGCTGAACATCTATGGCTGGCTCGGCGACATCGCTGAGGACAATAAGGTGGACCGCCACGACGACGAATTCACAAAAAAATTCTGCGCGGTTGCCGGAAAGACTCCGAGGCACATAAGGTCTGACTTTTTCAAGGTGCTGAACCTGGCGCAGATAGACAAGGATTTCCAGAAGGCCCTCCACACCAACTATTGGTACGGTCTTCTCCATTCCATGGCTTTTATCTCGATGGGCATCCCGATGGCGTTTGAAAAGGGCCTGGACAGGATAATCATCGCGAGCTCTTTCAGAAAGGGCATACAGGGATACTGCACTTCTTTCATCACCACGGACAGCCAGTGGAGCTGGGCGGAAAACGGAACCACCCTTCACGACGGATTTGAGCTGATACGACTTGAGAAGGTGAGGTTGCTGGTAGAGTATCAGAAGAAGAACGGGAAGGCCCTTCCGCTGCATGTTTGTTCTTTCAAGGACCACGAATGCTGCGTCTGCGACAAATGTTTCCGCAGCGTGGTGCAGATTGTGGCCGAGGGTGGAGATCCGAGAGACTTCGGCTTTGAAATCAAGGGGTCTCTGAAAGATTTCTACAGCAAGGCAGCCCCCGGGAATGTGTATCTTTGGGAACTTCCGAAGGAAAGAGACCGCTACTGGCCGCCGACAATGGCCAGGATGAAGGAGAACTACGAGAATATCGCCGAGAAAGATTTCGTAGACTGGTTTACCACATACGACTTCAACAAGGCCTACAGAGACGGGATAAAGAACTATTACAAGAAGAATTTCTGGAGCATACTCAAGAGGAAACTGACCGGCAGATAGGATGAAGAAGAGGATATTCATAGCAATCCACTATATGGAAATCGGCGGGGCTGAAATCAGTCTCGTGGGTCTTCTTCATTCTCTTGACTATTCCAAATATGACGTGGACCTGTTTGTATACCGCCATGTCGGGGAACTTATGGAGTATATACCTTCCCAGGTGAACCTCCTTCCTGAAATCGGGGCATACGCACATCTGGAATGTCCGGTCAGGAAAGCCATCTTGGATGGATATATATCCTTGGCCCTGAGTCGTCTGAAGGCCAGATGGCAGTTCCGCACCTATTGCCGCCGCTATAATCCGAAAGATGATTTCGCTCATCACCAGATAGTGGCCAGGGCAACTATCGGGAACCTGCCCTCTCTTGAAAAATACGGGGAATATGATCTTGCCGTAAGTTTTCTCCAGCCTCACAACATCGTTCTGGAGAAAGTCAGGGCAAAGAAGAAGATATGCTGGATCCATACGGATTACAGTACCGTTTCGGTAAATGCCGGGCATGACCTTCCGGTCTGGAGCGGATATGACCATATCATTTCCATCTCCGATTCGGTAACGGAAGGCTTCCTGAAGATATTCCCGTCGCTGAAGGAAAAGATTGTACTTATGCACAACATCCTCCCGAAGAAGTTTGTCGAGGATCGTGCGGAGATCATTCCGGCAGCGGAGGTTGCCGGGGAAATGACAAAAGGGGACGGGGTTGTCAACCTTCTGTCGGTGGGGCGCTATTCCCCGGCAAAGAACTACGATAATGTTCCGGATATCTGCCGCCGTGTCAGGGAGGCCGGCTGTAATGTCAGATGGTATATCATCGGATATGGAACGGAAGAGGAACAGATCCGGACCAGGATAAGGGAAACGGGTATGGAGGACTTTGTCATTCTGCTTGGAAAGAAGATTAATCCATATCCGTACATCAAGGCCTGCGATATTTATGTGCAGCCTTCCAGATACGAGGGCAATTCCGTGACCGTAAGGGAGGCCCAGATGCTTCACCGCCCGGTAGTGGTGACTAATTATCCTACTGCGGGATCCCAGGTGACAAACGGAAAGGACGGACTGATTGTCCCTATGGATAACAAAGGTTGTGCGGAAGGTATCGCCGAGATGATAAAGAACGTGGAATTGAGGGGAACGATAGCGAAAAACCTTTCCGAATCCGACTATTCCAACGAGAGCCAGATAAAGATATTTGAAACACTTATAGGTTGATAAAATGGGAAATTTACAGGCGCTATTATATTATCCGATATTCCTTGCAGTGATGCTGGTGGTTACCATCGTGCATTTCTACCGCCTGTACCCTATGGACACGGATTCTCTTCTGGATAAGAAAAAACCGATGGCACTGGTAACAATTCTGGTGGTTGCCGTTATTCTTTTTCTTGGATTAAGACCTATTTCCGGAAGGGCTTTCGGAGACACGTCAACATATGCGGCGGTGTATATGCTGATGACAGACGACCTGCTGTTGCCTGATTACACCAGGGGAGACTGGCTGTTCAACTTCATAATGTACAGCTGTTCCAAGATAATGAGCGTACAGTATTTCTTCCTGTTGATAGAGGTGCTGTACTTAGTTCCGATATATTTTGCGTGCAAACGTTTTTCCAGCGAAAACGCCGCCACCCTGATAATATTCGCCCTGACCGCATTCTCATTCTTCTCCTATGGTGTCAATGGAATCCGAAACGGTGCGGCCAGTAGTATATTCATGCTCGCCTTGAGTTTCATGAAGGGTGAAAAGCCTTGGGAGAAAATCGTCTTCCTTCTGCTTAGTTTCGTGTCATATAACCTGCACCACTCCATGGCACTTCCTATCGCCGCCTCGGTTGCCGCATACTTCATAACTAACCCGAAGCTGATGTTCTACTTCTGGGTAGCTTCCATTGCCGCCAGCCTTACCATCGGAGGATCCATATCCGAGATATTCTCCGGCCTGGGATTTGACGAGAGACTCAACACTTACATCACCGGGGAAACCGTGGAGGACCTTGTTGTCAAGGACGTGTTCAGATGGGACTTCCTGCTTTACTCGGCGATGCCTGTGGTGCTGGGCTGGTATGTTATTTTCCGCCGAAGGATTTATACGAAGACATACGCGATATTGCTTGGAACTTACATTTACGCCAACGCATTCTGGGTAATGGTTATCCGAGCCGCGTTCTCCAACAGATTCGCTTACCTGAGCTGGTTCCTTTACCCGATAGTCTTGGCTTATCCTATGCTTGCCATGCCGGTATGGAAAGACAAACCTGGACTTAAGGTCGGAATTATCATGGTTGGCCATATGGCATTTACGATATTGATGTGGTACCTGACAGGAAGATATTAGAAATGAAGATACTGTACGTCATAACATCGCTGAGGACGGGAGGAGCGGAAAAGCTCGTGGTGCAGCTCTCTGAATTCATGAAAAACAGAGGGCACGAGGTGGAGGTTGCGCTGTTTGACGGGGAAGACGCTCCTTTCAAGAGAGATTTGGAGGCTTCCGGGGTCAAGGTCCATAGCTTCGGTGTCGGAAAGAGCGTGTATTCGCCGAAGATGCTTTTCAGCCTGAAAAAGCTGATAAAGGAGGGAGGCTATGATATCGTGCATACCCATAATTCTTCTCCGCAGATTTTTGCCGCAGTGTCAAAGGCGATGATTGGCGGAAAGAAGACAAAGTACATACATACCGAGCACAATACGACCGGGCGGAGGCGAACCTGGTATTTCAGGGCGATAGACAGGTGGACCTATGGAAAATTTGCAAGGAATATCTGCATATCGGACAAGGCTTACGACAACCTGGCCGCACACCTTAACAGCAAGAAGATAGCGCTTCAGACAATAAAGAACGGGGCGGATATTTCCCGTCTTGTCGCAGCAGAGCCTGAACCGGAGTTAAGAGATGGTTGCCCAAGGAATGTGGTTGTTATGGTAGCAGCCTTCCGTCCGCAGAAAGACCAGGATACTCTGGTAAGGGCAATGAGGTTGCTCGGCGACGACTATTGCCTGTGGCTGGTGGGTGGAGACCAGAGGTTGGAAGAAGTGAAGGCCCTTGCCAAGGAGCTTTCTCTTGACGGGAGGGTGAGATTCTTTGGCGTCAGGACGGATGTTCCACAGATACTGAAGACAGCCGACGTCGTGGTAATGAGCTCTCACTACGAGGGTCTTTCCCTTTCCAGCATAGAGGGTATGGCGGTCGGAAAACCGTTCATAGCTTCCGATGTGGACGGGCTGAGGGAGATTGTAAGCGGGGCGGGAATACTTTTCCCCGAAGGTGACGACAAGGCCCTGGCTTCTGAAATTGAAAAAGTTTGCTCCGACAGTGATTATGCAAAGAAGGTGGCCGAATCCTGTCTTGAAAGGGCCTGGAAATATGATTTCGGGAAGATGGCCCTTGCATACGAAAACGTTTATAAGGAAGTTCTGAGATGAGCGGAAAGAAGAAAATAATAAGGATAACCAACATTCCCGTGTCTTTGAATGTCTTTTTCAAGGATCTTCTGAAGGAACTTTCAAAAGACTACGAGATTGTGGCTCTTTCTTCTCCGGGCAAGGATCTTGAGGAGGTGGCTGAAAGGGAAGGTGTCAAGACCATTGCAGTTCCGATAGAAAGGCGCTTGTCTCCATTCAAGGATGTCGTAACCCTTTTCAGGCTGATAAAAGTCTTCCGCAAAGAAAAGCCGGATATGCTTCACAGCATGGGACACAAGGCGGCCATCATCGGGCAGTTTGCCGCAAAGCTGACAGGTGTTAAATACCGTGTCCACACGTTTACCGGATTGGCTTTTCCAACCGCCACGGGATTTTCCCGCTATGTCCTGAAGAAGGTGGACAAGTTTATCTGCTGGTGTTCCACTGATATCCTGCCGGAAGGCAAGGGCGTGTACAATGACCTTAAAAACAATAAGATAACCCGCAAGCCGCTGAGGATATTGGGAAATGGAAACATAAGGGGCATAGACCTTTCCGTCTATGACCGCACACCGGAGGTTGAGGCTGAGGCGGAAAAATTAAGAGACGGAAAAACCTTTACCTTTGTATTTGTGGGCAGGGTTGTCACTGACAAAGGCATCAACGAACTGGTTGACGCTTTCTGCCGCCTGAACGAAGAATATCCGCAGACAAGGCTTCTTCTGGTGGGAGACCGGGATAACGGAATCAATCCGATAACCGCGAAGACGTCTGAAATAATAGAGTCTTCGAAAAACATAATTGAAGCCGGTTTGCAGAAAGATGTCAGGCCGTGGTACGCTGCCGCTGACTGTTTCGTGCTGCCGAGCTACAGGGAGGGGTTCCCTAATTCCGTGATAGAGGCCGGAGCTATGGGACTTCCGAGTGTTGTAACCGACATTAACGGAGCGAACGAAATAATAATCGCAGAGAAAAACGGGCTCATAGTTCCCGCCAGGGATGCCGCTGCGCTTTACTCGGCGATGAAGAGAATGATAGAGGACAAGTCCTTTTATGAAAGCGCAAAGGCTTGCGCCAGGGAGCTTGTAGCTTCCAGATATGAAAGAGGCTTCGTGTGGAAATGCCTGAAAGATTTTTACAGGGAGAAACTGGGATGAAAAAAGGCTGGGGCATATACAGGGATTTTTTCAAGAGGGTGCTGGATTTTGTGATAGCCCTTGTGGGGCTGGTTTGCATCAGCTGGCTGCTTTTGATATTCATAGTGCTGCTGCATTTTGCCAACAAGGGGGCGGGAGTTTTCTTCCTTCAGGAAAGGCCGGGCAAGGACGCCAGGATTTTCAAGGTCATAAAGTTCAAGACCATGACCGATGAAAGAGATGCTGACGGCCGTCTTCTTCCTGACGAGCAGAGGATTACCAAGGTGGGAAAAATAGTGCGGTCCACTTCCATAGACGAGTTGCCGCAATTGATAAACGTACTTAAGGGAGATATGTCTCTGATAGGTCCTCGTCCTCTGCTGGTTCAGTATTTGCCTCTTTACAGCCCGGAACAGGCCCGCCGGCACGAGGTGAGGCCCGGCATTACGGGCTGGGCGCAGTGCCACGGAAGAAACGCCATCAGCTGGAGTGAGAAATTCAAGCTGGACGTGTGGTATGTTGACAACTGCAGCCTTTGGGTTGACATAAAGGTTATATTTATTACGATATATAAGGTTTTCAAACGGGAGGGCATATCCAAAGAAGGTATGGTTTCCATGGAAATGTTTAACGGACACAATTGATTATGAAACATTTGGTTATTATTGGCGCCGGAGGAATGGGCCGTTGTGTGTACTGTATAGCAAAAGAGGCGTTCGGTTACGGGGAGGAGTTTGACATAAAGGGATTTCTTGACGACAACCCAAAGTCTCTGGACGGATTCGAAGGCTATCCGCCTCTTCTTTCCTCAATCGATGATTACAAGATAGAGGAAGATGATGTGTTCGTTTGCTCTTTCGGAGATACCAAGACCAAACTGAGAATAAGCCGGAAAATGAAAGACAAGGGTGCGGTGTTCCAGAGAATAATCAGTAAAAGAGCCTATGTAAGCCAGAATGTGGAAATCGGGGAGGGCTGCATAATCGCCGAATTTGCAATGATTTGCCCGGATGTCGTAATAGGAGCGCATACCTTGATTCTGAACTTTGCCGTTATTGGTCACGACTGCAAGATCGGTGAATGCTGCAGGATAGATACACATTGTACCACCGTTGGCGGAACCGTTCTGGAGGATGCGGTAACCGTTCACACCAGTTCTGTCATCAACCACAATGTCACCGTTGGACAGGGAGCTATGGTGGGAGCCTGCAGTTTTGTGATAATGAATGTTAAGCCGGAGACTACAGTATTTGGCAATCCGGCCAAGAAAATAGGATAGGAGGAATTACCCCATGAAGTATGAAGACATTTACATCGGGCAGAAAGAGGTCCTCAGGCACAAGGTTACCCAGGCGGACATAGACAAGTTCGTGGACCTGAGCGGAGATGACAATAAGCTTCACGTTGACAAGGACTTTGCCGCCAAGACCAGTTTCCGCAAACCGGTGGTTCACGGAATGATAGGAGCAAGTTTCATTTCCACGATAATCGGCACCAGGATACCGGGTGACGGAGCCCTCTGGTTCTCCCAGACCCTGGAGTTCCTGCTTCCCGTCAGGGTCGGCGACGAGATTTCCGTAATCGCAGAGGTTACCAAGAAAAACGACAAGGAAAGGATAATCGAGCTGAATATTGAAATCCAGAACCAGAACCGTCAGGTGGTAACCCGCGGAACTTCCAAGGTGAAAGTGCTGGAAGAGCTGGTTGAAGCCGCCGAGCAGACACTCAAGGAGCAGGTTCAGAAGACGGCACTGGTGGTTGGTGCTACGGGCGGAATCGGATCGGCAGTGGCTCTTCAGCTGGGGCTTGACGGATACAATGTTGTCCTTCACTACAATAAGAACCGCGACAAGGCCCTGTCGCTGAAAAAAGATATTGAGAAAGACGGAAAATCCAAGGCCGTCGCCCTTAGCGCGGACATTAACAGGGATGAAGACATCTCCGACCTTATAGACCAGGCGATGAGATTGTTCGGGAGGATTGACTGCTTTGTAAACTGCGCTTCTGCCCCGATTCCTTACATCAGTTTCGCGGACCTCAAGTGGGATGATTTTCTTTCCCAGCTTAACCTCAACATCAAGGTAAACACCGCATTCCTCCAGAGGCTGATACCTCAGATGGTGGAGAGGAAATCGGGGAAGATAATCCTGATAGGAAGCCAGGTGGCCGACAAGCCTGTCAAGAAATGGACTCATTACACCGCTGCAAAAAGTGCCCTTGAAGGATTTGCAAAGTCTCTGGCAGAGGAGTTCTCTCCATCGGGCATAAACGTAAACGTGGTGTCTCCGGGTCTTGTGTCCACAGACCTTACCGCAGATATTCCGGAAAAGATGAAACTACTCTCGGCGATGCAGACTCCGCTCCGCAGGCTTTGCACGGCGGAAGACGTTGCCGGAGCCGTTTCTTTCCTGGCTTCTGACAAGGCGGGATATTTGAGCGGAGAAGTTATTCGCGTCAACGGCGGCCAGGTTATGATTTGATATGGAAAAGATAAAATACAGCGAGATACTAAGGTCCAACCTGAAACTTAAGAAGGAAGTTTCCTCCCAAAAACCGTATAACTTGCGGATTTTGAGCAATGTTACATGCAATGTGCTGGGAGATGTGATAGCCTATGGTCTTTATGGGCAAGGTGTCAATGCTGCCGTTTCCCTGGGGAACTACGACAACATTCTTCAGGATAGTTTCAGTGTGGACGGACTCCAGGCCGTGATAGTCCACTATGACCTGTTCGGGATATTGGGAAAGAAGGATATCTATTGCGAGGACCTTACCTCCGGGCAGATCCGGGATATTGAAGAAACGCTGACGGGAGAACTTGGAATGATCATCCGGAATCTTTCCGGAGTGCCTTGCGTTATCTTCGACAGTTTTTCCGCAGCAGCCTGGCCGGTAAATCCTTTGAGAGGTAATCAGGTCAAGGAACTGGCCGGCCGTCTCAACCTCTATCTGGAACAGAACCGCACCTCCAATATGACGATAGCAGACATTGACTGGGCTATCCGCTCCATCGGCCGGGAATCGTCTTTTGACTTCAAACTGAACAATCTAACCAAGACCCTGTACACAATAGATTTTGACCTTGAATACTCGCGGATGATATTCCCTCTGCTTCTGAAGGTTACGGGGCACGGGAAGAAAGCCGTGATCTTTGACTGCGACAATACTCTCTGGAAAGGAATCCTGGGAGAGGACGGGTTCGACGGAATAGATATGTCCTTCCATTCCAAGGCGGGCAGTTTCTATCATCAGGTGCAGCAGATGGCCGTTTGGCTGAGCAAGCACGGCGTACTCATAGGGCTTTGCAGCAAGAACAATCCGGAAGATGTCCAGCAGGTACTGGACAGCCATCCCGACATGGCGCTTAAAAACGAGAATATCGTTGTAAGCGAGGTAAACTGGAACGATAAGGCTTCCAACCTCAGACAGATAGCAGCCGAACTCAACATAGGTCTGGACAGTCTGGTATTTGTGGACGATTCGTCCTTTGAGATCAACCTTATAAGGGAACAGCTTCCTCAGGTTACCTGCCTGCAGGTTCCCCAGGCTATAGATACATACCCGGGAGAATTTGCAAGGATGGTCAATACCTATTTCTTCATTTCTTCATCGAAGGCTGATCTTGAAAAGACCCTGCAGTATAAACAGCAAGCCCAGAGAAATAAATCCATGCGCGAGTTTACCGACATGGACAGTTATCTAAAATCGCTGAGTATAAAAGTAGAACTGAATATAGACAAGGCTCAGGAGGTTGAGAGGGTGGCTCAGCTTACCCAGAAGACAAACCAGTTCAACCTTTGCACCAACCGTTATACTGAAAGCCAGATTGAAGAAATCAGAAACTCAAACGGGAAGCATTTCATTTCCGCCACCGTGTCTGACAAGTTCGGAGATTCCGGACTTACCGGAGTGGCGATATTGTCTTGCAATGGAAATACAGCTCACATAGATGATTTCCTTATGAGTTGCAGGATAATGGGAAGGAATATAGAAAGAGTGATCATGGATAGCCTGGTATCTCTTTTGGGAGAATGGGGATGCAAAAAGATAGAGTCTGCATATATTCCTACACAGAAGAACAAGCCTGTTGCGGATTTCTATAACCAGTGTGGCTTTAAGGTTGTAGAGGAAAAGGACGGGACGAAATCCTACGCTCTGGAGATAGAGGACTATGTTCAAAGCGGAATAACATACATAGAAACAAAGACAAACAAATAAGAAACACCACATGGAACAGACAAATTTGGACGAGAGACTTAAAGATGTCATGAGCGCCGTTTTCGAGGTTGAGCCTTCAGAAATCAACGAAGACTCTTCCCAGGACAACATAGCCGGTTGGGATTCCGTAAAGAGTCTTGCCCTGATAGTGTCTTTGGAAGAAGAATTCGGTGTGAGCATACCTCTGGAAGAGGTTGTAAACATGACCAATTTCAAGTATATAAAGCTTACTCTTGAAGAACTCCTGAAATAAACGGATCCTTCATGGAAGGAACAGACCTGAAAATAGAATTCTGCGATTTTTCCAGCGAAAAGGATCTGGAAAATCTGATTGTCACCCAAAACGAGGTTTATCGTCAGCGGGGACTGAAGTTCACGCCGGCGGACTTCAGATACTGGTATGGAGACAATCCGGAAGGCAGGGTCATTTCTTTCAACGCTATTGATGGAGACAGGATCGTGGCTCATGAGGCTTTGGTTCCGGAGTTGATGGAAGTTGATGGAAGGGTGGTAAAGTGTCTGAGGTCCATGGGAAGCGTAACCCTTCCGGAATACCGCGGACGGAAATTACTGGCAATCCTTACCAACAAATGCATAGAGGAGGCTCAGAATAGGGGATATGAGTTTGTCTACGGAATAGCCAACGGAAACAGCATACACACGTTCCTTAAATATTGCGGATTCTCCCTTGTCGGAAAACTGGATGTCAAGTTCGGATTCGGAAGGGTCAGGGAACCTAAGGGCAAGGTTTTCCGCCGTCACTGGAGGCCGGAATCTTTGGCCTGGCGTACGGATAATCCCAAAGTTTTCCGCAGAAAGGACCAGGTCCTGAAGCGCTTCAAGCCGGGAGTGTCTGCCGTTATGGGAACGATTGACGGAACCCTTCTTGACAAAGTGCCGCAGCTGAAGAAAGGATTCTCTCCCGCAGTGAGGCTATATGTAGGAATGGGAGCCGAGGTCCCTTGGACTTTCCTTAAGGTTCCGAAGTTTGTGAAGCACTCTCCCTTCAACCTGATTTTCCGCGATTTGACAGGAGGACAACTTCCTCGGATGACCGCCTCAAACCTGTTCTACCAACTAATGGATTTTGATGTCGCATGAATATCCTCACGTTCGACATAGAAGAATGGTTTGTCTGGGAAGAGCTTTGCCGTTTCTCTCCTCAAAGGCGTAGGGAATATGACGACACCCTTTCCTGCCTGCTGGACCTTCTTGATGCCCGGGGCACGAAGGCCACTTTCTTCTGTGTGGGAATGATGGGAAAGAATTTTCCAGACGTTGTCAGGAAGATAAGGGAGCGTGGTCACGAGATAGGCTGTCATTCGAACGTCCACACCTGGCTGAACAAGATGACTCCGGAAGAATGTCTGGAAGACACCCGCTCTGCAATAGACAACCTCCAGCAGTGCCTGGGAGAGAAGGTTTTGAGTTACAGGGCTCCGGCTTTTTCTATCGGAGAAGACAGCAGGTGGGTTTTCGACATCCTGTCCGAATGCGGCATAACCAGAGACTCCTCTGTTTTTCCGGCCGGAAGGGATTTCGGAGGATTTCCTTCTTTCGGAAAGGACACGCCGTCCATTATTAAAACCCAAGGCAATGCCTTAAAGGAATTTCCAATATCCATCACGTCCTTCATGGGCAGAAAGACAGCCTTTTCCGGAGGCGGATATTTCCGCTTCTTCCCTTACGGATTCGTGTCGCGGAGAATGAAAAAGAGAGACTACAACATCTGTTATTTCCATATGGTGGATTTCGTAAAGGAAAGGAGGTTCACGAAAGAAGAATACGAATCTTATTTCAAGGAAAAGGCGAGCAGCCTGTCTCTGTTTACCAGATCTGTTAAAATGAATCTTGGCAAGGAAAGGTCCTGGACAAAATTCTCAAGACTGCTGGATGATTTCCGCTTCGTCACCCTAGAGGAAGCAGACAAACTTATACGGTGGTAATCAGCACCGTCCGCCGGTTATCGCTCCGAGAATCCTCGGGGCGGTTTTTTTAAGTATCCAGTATACGGAAAGGCAGATGGCAAGGGAGGCAATCAGGCAGGAAAAATAAAGCAGCACAAAACCCCAGTCAGAAGACAGTCCCGTTTTCTTTATCACGACATGAGGCAGGATCTTTACCAGATAGCCGTGTGAGGCATACAGGAAGAATGTTGCCCCGGAAAGGAAAGCCCACACGCGGCTTCCCTTTGAAGAGAATCTGGCCGCAACGCAAAAACAAAGCAAGACGGCAGCCAGGGTATATATTCTGATAAACGGCTGATACAAAGTGTTCCCTTTGAGCAGCCAAGCTATCACAATCCCTGCGGCAACTACCGGAAGCAGGATGAAAACGGCATTTTTATTACCAAGGATATTTTCCGCAAAATCTTTCTTTGAAATAACGGTCCATGCTCCGAGACAGAAGAAGAATATGGCCCTCGGAGAAAAGCCCGCGACTCCGTATACCCATCTGGGAATATCAGGGAAACCTGCAGCCAGCCACCAGGCTCCCAACGGAATCAGTATCCAGCCGCCGGTCTTTTTCAGCAGGAACATTATTATCGGCGACAGGAGGAAAAGAACAATGGCGTCCCTGATGAACCAGAAAGGGAAATAGACGGGATCCCCCACCGTCGCTGAGGCATAAGCCGTTCCCTTGCTAGTGTCCCAGAAGGCCCAGAGCCAGTCTTTAATGGAATAATCGGAAACCCTTGTGGCCTCTTGCCCGGCCAGGTCGGCAAAAAAGGTCTGACCCACATACAAGACACCAAGAATCAGTAGATTCCAGAAAAGATAAGGTATGAGAACGGTGCGGAATCTTTTCCTGATCTTCTGGAAATAGATTGAAGAAGACAGTTTCTCCAGCCCCCATAAAAACAGCATTCCGCTGACAAGGAAAAACAAAGGCGGCGGAAGGACTTCCGTGGAAACGTCTGAAAGAAAAAACTTGACAGTGCTGTAAACCGGATAACCATCTCCGGAAGGCGTTTGGAAGAAAGCATGTTCCGCCACCACTCCCAGCATGATGGGGAAGCGGAGGATATCTATGGTCTTGGACAGGATGCTTTTTTCCATATACTGCAAAAATAGTGTTTTTGGAATATATTTATTATTTTTGTAGGACACAGTAATATGAACATTATGAAAGGCAACAGATTCTTGACATTCTTTGCATTGTCAACGATAGTCCTGGCTATGGCAGCTTGCCGTTCCGCCAAGGAGGTGGTTTATATCCAGGACGCTTATACGGAGGATATACAGAAGATTACAAATTTCCAGGATATAAAGATCAAGCCCGGGGACATGCTGAGTATCTTCGTGAGCCACAAGGAACCTACCCTTTCCGCTTTGTTCAATCCGCAGGGCACTTCACCGACCGGATCCAGCACGAGCCTTGGACAGAGACTTTCGGGCTACACCGTAGACCTGGAGGGTAATATAGACTTCCCGATAGTGGGCCGAATCAAGGTTGCCGGCCTTACCCGAAGCGAACTTTCCACGATGATTTCCAAGAAACTTGACGACGACGGATTGCTTAAAGGAGCTGTAGTGACGGTTGCATACCAGAATTTCAACATATCTGTCCTGGGAGAAGTAAACCATCCGGGCAAGTTCAATGTGGAAAGTGACCGTGTTTCCCTTTTTGACGCTCTTGCAATGGCGGGAGACCTGACTATCTACGGAAGAAGGGATAGCATAATGGTAATCAGGGAAAATAATGGTGAAAGGCAGATAATGTACAACAATCTTCTTTCAAAGGACGTTCTGAATTCTCCATCATTTTTCCTTCAGCAGAACGACGTGGTTTATGTTAAACCTAACCGTGTAAAGGCACAGCAGAGCGGTATCAACCAGAACAACAATGTCGGTGTCTGGCTTTCTGCCGCATCCTTGCTGACAACGGTTCTGATGATGTTGTTCAAGTAGTAACTTTTTAATTGCATATTTATGGCAAGGGAAGAAATCAAACAGGTGAGCGAATCCAAAAGCAATGGAACGCAGATAACCCTGAGAGATATAGTCAACATCTTCTGGATCAACAGATGGTGGTTTGTCATTTCGGTTCTGATCTGCCTGATTTTGGCGGTTCTGTATCTGAAGAAAACTCCGAAGACTTATTCGAGAACCGCTTCTGTACTGGTAAAGAGCCAGAAGGGTGGAGGTACCGGAATGAGCCAGTCGGCCGTGTTCCAGGATATGGGTGTGTTCGGTATGATGACCAGCGACGTGAACAACGAGTTCTACGTTTTCAAGTCATACAAACTGATGGCAGATGTGGTGGACAGGCTGAACCTTTCCGTTAACTATACGATGCAGAAGGGCCTGCAGAAAATAAACCTTTACAAACTGTCACCGGTTGAGGCTACTTTCATAGACGCCAATCCGTACAACTCTTTTTCCATCAAGGCTAAGGTGCTGAATGAAAATGAAATACAACTGGACGGATTCAAGAATAATGAAAGTATCAAGGTACGTCTCAGCGATACGGTAGACACTCCGGTGGGTAGGGTTTTCATTGTTCCGACCGACAGGATCAACCAGTATATCGGCGAGAATTTCACTATTTCAAAGAACGGTTACAAGCAGACCGTGCTCAATTATCTCGGCAAGGTTACGGTTTCCATCGCAGACCGTCAGGCTTCTGTCCTGAACCTTACCATGAGGGATGTTTCAGAGCCTAGGGCAGAGGATGTCCTGAATACCCTGATAGATGCCTACAATGCCGAAGCCCTCAATGACAAGAACACCATATCCCGCAGTACAGACAAGTTCATCAACGACCGTCTGGAGGTTATCAACGAGGAACTTGGCGCCGTGGATGCAGATATCGCTAGCTACAAATCAGCATCCGGTCTTACGGACGTAACCACGGAAACTTCCGGTTATGCGGCCGAGGGAAGTGAATACAGAAGATCCGGTCTGGCCATTGAAAATCAGCTGGCCATCGCCCGCCAGATACAAGGCTATATAAACACCCCTTCAAACCGCAACCAGCCGCTGCCTTCAAACCTCGGTCTGGATCCGGGTATAGAGGCTCAGATCAGCCAATACAACAATCTGCTGCTTCAGCGCAACAAGCTGTTTGCCAGCAGTTCCGAGAAGAACCCTCTGGTTCAGGACCTGGATGCTCAGCTGATTCCTCTCAAGCAGACAATAGCATCTTCTGTCAACAACCTTGTCAGTTCTCTGGCAATCCAGGCGGGTAACGTAAGGAGCAGGGAGGCTATGACAAGGGGACGTATCGCCGCCATTCCTCGTCAGCAGAACAATCTGTTCTCAAAGGAGAGGCAGCAGAAAATCAAGGAGGAACTTTACCTCTACCTGTTGAACAAGCGTGAGGAGAATGCTCTTTCCCTGGCTATGACTGAGAGCAATATCAAGGTTATTGACTATGCAAAAGGTCCTTTGGCCCCAGTGGCCCCGAGAAGCATGTTCATAATGATAATCGCCCTTCTGATAGGTCTTGCCATTCCTGCACTGATATTCTGGCTGCGTGATATCCTGGATGTTTCAGTGCGTGGACGCAAGGATGTTGAAGATGCCATCAGCGCTCCGTTCCTGGGTGAGATTCCAAGGAAGGCAGACATGGAGGGTCGCCAGATCGTGGTAAGGGAAGACGGACGAGATTCCATCTCCGAGGCTTTCCGAATCATCCGTACGAATATGGATTTCATGAACGTTTCCAACGGCCAGAAGCAAGTGGTGATGTTCACCTCCCAGACTCCTGGAAACGGAAAGACATTTGTCTCCACGAACCTTGCTGTAAGCTTTGCCCAGGCAAACAAGAAGATCATCCTGATAGATACGGATATTCGAAAGGCTACTCTGGAAACTCTTGTGAAGAAAGAGGGAGAAAGCAAGATCGTCAATGGTCTGACCACTTACCTTTCAGGAAAGATAGACGACGTTTCACAGATCATACATCGCGGAGCATTCTCCAGCAAACTCGACGTTATTTTTGCGGGACCGATACCTCCGAATCCTACGGAATTGCTTATGACCGACCGTCTTGGAATTCTCGTAAACGAGTTGAAGAAGAGCTACGACTACATCTTCCTGGATAACGTACCGAGCGGAGTAGTTGCCGATGCAAGCATCGTAAACAAACTCTGCGACCTTACCATCTTCGTTGTCAGGGCAGGTGTTATGGACCGCCGTCTGCTGCCTGAGGTTGAAAAGCTTTACAAGGAAAAGAGCCTGAACAACCTTTGCGTGGTACTGAACTCTACCGAGCAGAAGAAGTCCGGATACGGCTATGGTTACGGTTACGGCTATGGTTACGGATACGGTTATGGATACGGCTATGGTTATGGCTACGGTGCAGAAGAATACGAGGGCAGAAAGAAATCCAAATTCCGCAAATGGGCGGAAAAACTTCCTGTCATAGGCAAGATGTTGACAAAGAGGCACCATAATACTCACCGTTGGTAAAAGACGTGTTATGTTTTGGTTTTGCAAGAAGAAAGTTTCTGGTATAAAATTTCTCGAAAACGCTACTGACATCCATTGCCATCTCCTGGTAGGTGTGGACGATGGAATGGACAGTCTTTCTGAAAGTTTTGAACTCTTGACCCAGGAGGCGACCGCCGGTGTCAAGCGGGTTTATTTTACTCCTCACAGCATGGGCCTGGAGGGGGCCGTGGTGGATAGGGAAGCTACCCCGCACCGCCGCCATCACCATCATTCAAAAGCGGAGGAGACTGAAGAGCAACTGACGGAAGAAGGCCATGACGGTATCGTTTCCAGTGCCGTCCTTATCAAGAGAAAGGAAAACCTTTATGCCGAATCCGCAAAGGCAAGCGCTTTTGCCGGCGAACCTGAAGGCGGTTTTTCCAACGCCCATCTAAAAGAAAGGTTTGAAGAATACAAGAAGCATTATACCGGAGATGTTGAAATACGCCTGGCGGCCGAGTATATGATGAACAAGGAGTTCCTGGCAAAAGTCCACGACAAGGACCTTCTCACATACGCGGACGGCGTCCATGTGCTGGTTGAGACATCCTATTTTGCCCCTCCGGTTGAAATGACGGAGATCCTTTATTCCCTGGCACTGAACGGATACAAACCGATTATAGCTCATCCGGAAAGATATCAGTACATGTCCAAGAAGGATTACAGGACCCTCAAGGACAAGGGCTATGAGTTCCAGTTGAACTTCCTTGCCCTGGCCGGGTATTACGGAGATGCTGTATATGAAAGGGCCATCGACCTTCTGGATAACAACATGTACAGCTTTACCGGCAGCGACTTCCATCGCCTGTCCACTTTCCAGCGGGCAACCAAACATCTCAAACTGAATTCAAAGCGCACAGACAAGCTTCTGAAACTGTTTGAGAATAACTCCACGATATAGAGATGATACCTAAGGTCATACATTATTGCTGGTTCGGCAGGAATCCTCTTCCCGAATCAGCAGTTAAATGTATAGACAGCTGGAAGAAGTTCTGTGTATACCAAAGACGCTTACCAGGCAGGGAAATACGCTTTCGTAAGCGATTATGCCCGTTTCTGGGTCCTTTATAATAATGGTGGCATTTATTTCGACGTGGATGTCGAGGTGATAAAACCTATAGATGACCTTGTGGAAAAAGGTCCGATATGGGCTTTTGAAATAGACGGCAACAAGGGAAAGAAACCATCCCTTGCCGGCGGACTCTGCCTTGCCGCGGAAAAGGGAAATCCTTATTACGGTAAGATTCTGGAAGAATACGAAAGCCTTCCTTTCTATGACAAGGATGGCAAGATTTCTTCTTTCACCATGAATCCGCTTCTGACCCGGATTTTCTTTGAAAAGGGTCTGAAGGGAGACGG
>CADAOA010000034.1:19176-44422 GCA_902789435.1 uncultured Bacteroidia bacterium
ACCGGGCGTCTGAAAAAGACAGCGAACACCCGTTCCATACATTGGTATATGGCAAGCTGGCTTCCGCCTCAGCCAAAATGGAAGAAATTCCTAAAGCGGATGTATCACAGGATTGCCGGCCATTGAGTTCAATCCCAGATCCGGATTATTTCCGGAAGAATTCCTTTATAGCTTCAACGATTTTATTTATCTGGTCTTCCGGCAGGCAGGTGTGCATCGGAAGGCTGAGCACGTGCCGGGCCAGGTACTCTGAGTTGTGGAGGGAGTCTTCCGCATCCTGGTTGAAATCTTCCCTTTTCCTTGCAAGGCCCTTGAAGGCAGCCTGATCGCTGAGAGGAAGCGGATAATATATCATCGAAGGAATTCCCCTTTCGGCCAGGAAGCCCTTGAGGACATCCCTGGTGCAGGTGTCTTGGGTGATTTCCTGCTCCCTGTCCTTAACTATGACCGTGTATTGATGATATGTATGGGTGGAAAAGTCTGATTCCACGGGTGTGCAGACGTGCCGCTCCAGCGGATCGAATGCCTTGAGAAGGCGGGTGTATGTCGCGGCGGCCTTCCTCCGGGAGTCCAGGTATTCGTCCAGATGTTTCAGCTTGACATCCAGAACTGCGGCCTGGAGTGTGTCCAGACGGGAGTTGCATCCTATCAGGTCGTGATGATACTTAACCTTCTGGCCGTGGTTGGCAATCATCATTATCTTTTCCGCCAGGGCATCGTCATTGGTAAACAGGGCCCCTCCGTCTCCCATCCCGCCGAGATTCTTTGTCGGGAAGAAGGATGTGCAGCCGATGTGTCCCACACATCCGGCCTTGGTGCCCCTGAAGTCGGAACCAAGGGCTTGGGCGCAGTCTTCAACAATTTTCAGATTATATTTCTCAGCGACGGCCTTGACCGCATCCATATCGCTGCACTGGCCGAACAGATGGACCGGCACGATGGCCTTAGTTTTTGGAGTAACCAGTTCATCGATGTATTCGAAAGACGCCTGCCCATCCGTGTTGAATGTCCTTGGGTTCACGTCGTACATCACCGGAACAAGATGCAGCAGGGCGATAACCTCTGCCGTAGCCACGTATGTAAAAGCAGGCACCAGCACTTCATCTCCCGGCTCCAGGCCGAGGGCCATAAGGGCAATCTGAAGGGCGTCGGTCCCGTTGGCGCATCCTATCACGTGCTTTACGCCAAGGTATCTTGCAAGATTCTGTTCAAAATCCTGAACAGGCTTTCCTTTTATAAAAGCGGAAGAATCTATTACAGATTTTATCGCCGAGTCAATTTCCTCCCTGATAGCGCTGTGCTGACCCAGAAGGTCCACCATTTTGATCTGATCCATGTCGCTGATGCTATATGAGTACAAATTTAAACATTTTTCCCGGAGGAGCCGATTTTTGCTTGTTGCGAGTTATCGTAACAATTAGCAACAATTTTGTTAGTTGCGTATTGTTCTGAAATAAAATGCGGTAAAAGGAATTTTGCTATTTGTGTTTTGCTTGTTCGCAAAAAAATTATTAGATTTGAGAAGTATTTGTAAAATACGCCTAAAATCGGCAAACTACAAACCAAATATTTTAATTCTATGAAGGAAACAAGATTAAAAGCAAGCAGCCTGTTTATGGCATTGGCTCTGCTTCTGTTTTGCGGAAGCGCCTGGGCCCAGCGCCAAGGGTTGGTTACCATCAAGGGTACCATCACTGAGCAGGTGAGCGACGGAACTTCAGCGCCGATTCCTTACGCTACGGTTCAGATACCGAGTGCCGGTATGAGCGCTGTTGCCAACGAGAGAGGAGAGTATGTCATCAAGGGCATAGCTCCGGCAACCTACGAATTCATAGTTGCCTCTCTTGGTTATGAGACTTTGAACTTGAAGGTTAACGTAACCGCCTCAAAGGAGGTTTACGACTTCAAGTTGAGACTTGCAGACTTCCGTCTGGATGACATTACCGTAACGGCAGAGGCTTCAAAGGCCGGAGCCGCAACGGCATCCAAGATCAACAGGACAGCCATCGAGCACATCCAGGCAAGCTCCCTTGCCGACGTGATGGTTCTGCTTCCTGGTGCCGACATTACATCAAGCACCTTTAAACCAGACCTTATTGGCGTCAAGACTCTTTCCGTACGTGGAGGCAACTCAATGGGTACCGCCATCATCATGGACGGCGCGCCTATTTCCAACGCCGCCAACATGCAGACAATGTCTGCCGCTATCGGAGGAGCAAATCCTGGTTCCGGCGGTCAGAGCCCTACATCCGGTATCGACCTCAGGTCAATCACCACAGACAACGTAGAGTCTGTAGAGGTTATCCAGGGTATCGCATCCGTTGAGTATGGTAACGCTTCAGCCGGTACGGTTATCGTAAATGCAAAGAGCGGTGTCGAGCCTCTCGCAATAAAGTTCAACACAAACCCTAACGTTTATGCTATCGGTGCAACCCACGGCTTCAGCCTGGGAGAAGGCAACGGCTTCATCAACTACGGTATTGACTATGCACGTTCAATCGTCGATCCTAGAGAGGGTTACGACAAGTACCGCAGGTCAACCGGAAGAGTCGCTTATTCCAACACATTCTTCGGCGGCAAGTTCTATACAAACACTTCCCTGAACTTCCTGTGGACAAAGATGAAGGCTGAGCCTAACCCTGAGGACGAGAGTGACTGGGAGTACAGTAACAGAAGGGACAAGGGAATCCGCATCACCCACAACGGAGAAATCAAGATTAACGCCGGATGGTTCAAGAACATAAAGTACACCGCATCCTTCAACTACACCAACCGTTGGAGTTACTATAAGGATCAGGGAACTAACGCAGACGTCGCTTACTCATACAGCAAGATCGACGGTTCCGTTCTTTCCAGCCGTCCTGGAACTCTGATTTATGACGATGCCGGAAAAGTTCTTACCTGGTTCGGTCCTAACGACGAACTCGCAAACGACAAGAGCTGGATCACCCCTGCATCCTACACTTACGAGTACAACGTTTACGGAAAGGAACTCAACACCTTTGCAAAGATGTTGCTCAACTTCTCCGGAAACATCGGAAAGACCAGCCACCACATCATCCTCGGTGCCGACTTCTACAACGACGGCAACAAGGGTAAAGGTAAGGTGTTCGACTATGACTTCCCTCCTTACAGGAACCTGTCATATCGTTTCTCTACCCAGAGAGAGAGGCCTTACAAGGATATTCCTTTCATGAACAAACTGGGTGTTTACGCTCAGGAAGACTTCCGCGTTCCTGTATGGGCAGGCGGAGAGTTCAAGGTAGTAGCCGGTGTCCGCTGGGACAAGGTTTGGGACGTATCAGACGCGTTCTCTCCTAGAATCAACGCATCCCTGGATATCGTTCCTGGTGTATTCAGCATCAGAGGAGGCTACGGAGTCAGCGTAACCGCTCCTTCAATGGCTTACGTTTATCCGGACAATGCATACTTCGACATGATCAACTTCAACAACTCGCTTCAGACAACAGTTCCTGACGCCCAGAAGTTCCAGTTGATCACGACTCACGTCTATGACATCAAGAACCGTGACCTTGAGCTTGCAAAGCAGAAGAAGGCCGAAGTTGGATTCGACCTCAAGATCAAGAAGGTTAAACTCTCCGTTACCGCTTACAAGGACAAGAGCAACAACGGATATACCTTCTCAAGAGGCCTGAATGACTACAAGTGGGTTGACTGGCTGCAGTACAAGGCAGGTCCATATCCTGAAGACGGTTCGTCACTTCCTTACCTGATTCTGGACAAGAACGGAAAGGTATTCCTGGAATACACACGTCCTGGCAACAACCGCGCTTACGAGCAGAAGGGTATAGAGTTCGTGCTGGACTTCGGAAGAATCAACGCCATCCGTACTTCCTTCCTGGTTAACGGCGAGTTCTACGATTACAAGAGCTGGTCAAATGGCTGGGTTTGGTGGAACAAGAGCGGCGGCGAAGAGGAAAATATGGGTATCTATGAATCCAAGATCGCTTCCGGTATCAGCAGAGACCAGAACTTGATTACCAACTTCATCATTACCCACAACATTCCTAAGATCGGTTTCGTGGTATCCCTTACCGCAAACGTAAACTGGAGACAGAAGAGCTGGGTAACCTACGGTGCCTGCGACACCATACCTGTCAAGTATCTTGCCATTGCAGACGGACAGGTTCATGATTTTGACCCGGCCTGGGCAGATCCTTCACATGCAGACTACGACAAGTGGCTGCCTATCCTGCGCAATGAGGCCAACGGCGCCATTGCGCACAACAGAAGGCAGATAGAGCCTTGCTACAATCCTGTTCTCTGTATCAACGTGAACATTACCAAGCAGTTCAAGAACTTCGACGTATCGTTCTTCGCTAACAACATGTTCAGAAGTACTCCTCTGCAGTCTCTGGTCAAGAGTCCTGGAGACAAGGTACGAAGGAACTCCGATGTGTTCTTCTTCGGACTGCAGTTGACAGCGCGTATTAAATAACTATTAGAAGATCGTGATTATGAAAAAGATATATACGATATTATTAGCAGCTGCGTTCTCCTTCCTTTTCGCCTCATGTATCCACATGATGGATGATGTCAAGGATACGAAGAAGATAGAGCCTATAAGTGTTTCCTATAAGGTTTGTGCAGCCACGGGCTTCATTCCTAAGGGCGGTTCTGTTACTCCAGACCCTAACTTCTCCACCGCCGGTGTTGACGTAGTTTTCACCAACGTGAAGACAGGACAGGTGTTCAGGGGTGTTACCGGTGCAAACAGTATTGCAACCGTGGACATTGAGCCAGGTGTTTACTCCATAAGCGTAAGCGGCCGTGCAATCCACGACGGCTACCAGTACTTCATAAACGGAAACGTTCCGAGCATCTCCATATTTGAGGATGTTACTCCTGAGCAGGCCAACACAGACGAGAAATACCGCCTGGTGGTTCGCCCTGCAAAAGTCGGATCTTTCTGCATCAGCGAAATTTACTATTGCGGTATTGCAAGCTACTATTTCAGGGACCAGACCTACCAGTTCACCAACAACTCTGACGAGGTCTTCTATCTGGACGGAACCTGCTTTGCACAGCTGCATCCAAACCTCGCTACCGCCAGCCTTCCTACCTGGCCAGATGAGGACGGAGACGGAAACTTCGTTTACAGTTTGATGGTTTGGCAGTTCCCTGGAACTGGAACAGATTATCCTTTAATGCCTGGCGAGAGCGTGGTTGTCGCACAGGAGCCAAGAGACCATACAGTCAACAATCCTAACTCTTACGACAACTCAATGGCAGACTTCCAGACCTGGACAGGAAACGCTTCCCGTTACAATCCGGATGTTCCTAACCTGTCGCTTATATTCTATACCCAATTGAACAAGACACAGTGGCTTACCTCTGTATTCGGAGCTGCATTCTGCGTATTCAAGGCTCCTGAAGGAACCACCGTGGACGAGGATTATTACAAGGATGCCACTCATTATCAGAACGAGGTTGGAAAAACTTCAAAGTATGCCAAGATTCCTGCAGACTGGATTCTTGACGGCGTTGAGCTGCTGACCAATATGAACGCCATGAACATGAAGAGAATCCCAGGTTTCGTGGATGCCGGCGGAACTTCCGTTGAGGCTACATACTGCGGAAAGACAGTTTCCAGAAAGGTTGTCGAGAAGAGAGCTGACGGAACTCCTAAGTATCAGGACACCAACAACTCTACAGACGACTTCCAGGTTAACGACCATCCTGTTATCCGCCGCAACGGCGAGAAGGTTCCATCATGGACCTGGTACAAATAGTAACGCTTAAAAGATGATTGTTATGAAGAACAAGATATTCAAGATAGCGGCCATACTGGTTCCGGCTTTGTTTGCCGGTTATGTGGCCATGGCTCAGACAGGTACCAAGGCAGCCATTGAAAGGGCGGCTCTGGAAAACATCTGGACTAGCAATACCGAAAATGCTGCCGGAGGTATGGTGGATGCTCCTACCCTTATGGCCAACGCATTTGCCGGATACGACTACAAGAAAGGAGATTTCAAGCCGAAACAGGTAGGTGAGAAAATCAACACTCTCAAGTTCCATACCGACGGTGGCGGTATCTACAAGAACGTGGGCAACATGTACCTCTGGGGAGAGTTCACCTATACAAAGGATGACATCTCCGGAGCCAAGTGGAACGCCACTCTTGCAGACCCTACCCGCGACATGCCTTTCTTCGTTGCTGACGAGAACGTGAGCAAATGGAAGAACCAGACTTACGACATGAACTTCAAGGCTGGTTTCCCTCGCCTGATCAACAACCATCTGATCATCGGTATCGCAGGTGGCTATCAGGCAGCAATCGCAGCCAAGCAGTTGGACCCTCGTCCTCTGACCAGGGTTTCCAACCTGAATGTAATGCCTTCAATCGTTTGGGAGTTTAACCAGAACAATGCACTGGGAGCTGTGTTCCACTACACAAGCTACCGTGAGGACGGTTCTCCTGAGAACGTTAACCACCTCCACGACCAGAAGGGTTGGGAAATGGTTGCTCCTGGTTTCTTCAACGAAGGTGTGCTTGCATCTTTCGCAGGTATCAACAGACTGCGTAACTACAACGCCAATGCACTGGGCGGAAGCCTTCAGTACAGCTTCAAGAGCGACAAGTTCAAGGTGCTGCTTTCAGGAGACTATCTCTACAGGGTTGAGGACGTTCTGTGCAACTACACCAAGCCTCAGATGTCTGGTACGGTAAAGAAGACCGTATGGGGAGCCAACTTCGCAGCGCAGTACAACGCTACCGAGAAGGACCGCATATTCTTCCGCTACCGTTTCGACAACAACGATATGAGAGGTATCGAGTACTTCCAGACTTACGACAACACCTACGAGATCCAGAGCTACATCACCGACGCTATGTTCGAGAGGTCTAAGTTCCACAAGAGGACTCAGACTTTCAACCTGGACTACATGATCGCCGAGGGTGACGCCTACACCTGGAAGTTCGGTCTGAACGCAAAGAGCGTGAAGGATAACTTCACTTACTATGTGCCTGAGACCCACAAGCAGATCAACAACCTCTTCGTAGGAGCAGACGTAACCTACAACTGGGTTATTGATACCAAGAACGTATTCACCGTTAACGTTAACGGCGGCGTGAACAACAACTCAAGGGGTACGTTTGACTACGGCGGAGTAAAGGAAAACAACAAGGCCTTCACAGACTTTGCCCTGATGGACTTCATCTACCAGAGCTCAGACTACACCAAGTGGGGATTCAATCTCACTTACAGCTTCTGCGGTCTCAAGAGCCTGTCTTCAGTATTCGTTTCCTTCGGATACGAGAACCTCAAGCCTAACGGCGACAACACCACTTGGGGTGCCGCCATCAAGAAGTTCCCGTTCCTCAGCCCTTATCACGGAGCTGACCAGGAGAAGAGTATCTTCGGACGCAGGAACCTTATTACCTTCAAGGTAGGACTGACCTTCTAGTAAGTCAAAACCAGACAAGAGGGCTGACCCTGTGGCCGGCCCTCTTTTTTCACTATTAACGTTTAAAACAAAAGGAACATAATGACAAAAAGACTGATGTCTATTGCAATGCTGCTGATGTTCAGCTGCCTGACGGCTGTCGCCCAGACAATCGAGGCGCCTACTGTCAAGGGTAAGACATCGTTTGCGGTGATAGTAGACAACCATACACTGGAAAAGTGCGGCCCTCAGATCGCCGAGTACAAGAAGACAATCGAGGGCGAGGGTCTTCCTACATTCATCGTTTCCGCAGATTGGGAGAGCCCGGAGCAGGTCAAGGACATTCTCAAGAAACTCTACAGGGAGAACAACCTTGAAGGAACGGTTTTCATCGGCAACATTCCTGTTGCAATGGTGATGAAGGCCCAGTACATGACATCCGCTTATAAGATGGACGAGAGAAAGAACCCTCTCGAGGTTGTGGCCGTGCCTTCAGACCGTTTCTACGATGACTTCGACCTCAAGTTCAACAAGATCGCGGATTCCACAAAGGGACTGCACCACTTCTATGAACTGGCTCCTGACAGCACTCCTTACATCGAGTGCGACATCTACTCCGGCAGAATCCAGGCCCAGAAGAGCAACGGATGCGGCTGCAAGCAGATTGCCGCATATCTGGAGAAAGCCGTAAGGGAGCACAAAGCAAACAACAAGTTCGACCAGTTTGTTTCCTACACCGGCCACGGATCATATTCCAATTCCATCACGGCCTGGAGAGGCGAGCAGCAGATCGTCAACGAGCAGTTCCCGGAAGTGTTCAAGAAGGAAGGCGAGGCCCGCTATCTGCGCTACAGCATGGAGGACTACATGAAGCCTTACGTGATCAAGGAACTCCGCCGTCCGGATGTGGACTTTATGGTGTTCCACGAGCACGGAGACTGGTTCAGGATGTATCTTTCCGGAGCTCCTGAAAACCAGAAACCTTCGGACTATCTCCACAACTATCTGCGCACCATCGCCCGCAGGAATGTGGACCGCGCAAAGAAAATCTGCGAGGAGTGGGGACTTGACTCCACCTGGTATGCAGACTACAAGGACCCTAAGGCAATAGCCGCCGATTCCCTGCTTGACCTTCAGGAAGGAATTATCCTCGAGGAGATCAACGATATCGCCCCTAACGCCAGGATGGTCATCTTTGACGCCTGCTACAACGGGGACTACCGCAACCCTGACTTCATCGCCGGCAAGTTCATCATGGCCAAAGGCAACTGCGTGGTTGGTTTCGCAAACAGCGTGAACGTTCTTCAGGACAAGAGCGCGTTCGACCTTCTCGGTCTTCTCGGAAACGGAGTGAGGGTAGGTCTCTGGGCTCAGCACATCAACATCCTGGAGAGCCATATCATCGGCGACCCTACATTCCATTTCGCAGCCGAAAGGACAGACGAGAACCTGAACGAGGTGCTCGCCATAAAGGACAACGCCTATTGGGCCGGACGTCTGGACGACCCTAATCCAGAGCTTCAGAACATGGCCGAGATTAAGCTGTTCGAGGGCAATTATCCTGGTATTTCCGACATCCTGCTCAAGAAGATGAAAGAGTCTCCTTACGCTATCGTAAGGTACAACTCCCTGAGGCTTCTGGAAAGAATCGCCGACAACAACTACCGCGAGGCTCTCAAGCTTGCCGTAACGGACAGCTTCGAGTACATCCGCCGTATTGCCGTAACCCGTATGGGACAGATCGGCGACGAGCAGTTCCTGCCTTATCTGGTCGGCGCGTACGTGAACGACATCCATGCTACGAGAGTTGTCTTCCAGGGCACACAGGCACTGCTCTGCTTTGATGAAGCAAAGGCAGAAGACGCTATCAACAACTACTTCCAGGACCGCCACTATTACAATGCCGACAAGGACAGGGCATTCCTGCTGAAGCTTGTCGAGGAGAATCCTGGAGCAGAATCCATCAAGAGCATCGCCGACAAGAGCAAGAAGTCCGGCTACAGGGTTTCCTACATCCAGTTCCTTAGGAACCGTCCTTATCACCAGAACCTGGACCAGTGCCTGAAGGTTATGGAAGACCCTGAGGATGATACTTTCATCCGCACCCTTATGGCCGAATCCCTTGCCTGGTGGAGACTCTCTTACCGCAAGCAGGACATCATCGATTCCTGCAACAAGCTTCTCAAGGACAGCAACACTCCTAAGGAGATGATTCCTGCCCTGACCGGCGCAGTTACCCGTTTAACATCAAAGAAATAAGGAGGCAGATATGAAAAAGATATTTTTAGCAATAGTTTCAGTTTGCCTCACCGTTTCCCTGATGGGGCAGAACATAAAGGTCGAGAAGCCTACCGTAAAGAAAGGCAACGCCTTCGTGATCGTTATCGACAACGCCACCTTCAACGCCTGCCAGAAACAGGTGTATGACTATCGCGATGCTACTCAGGCAGACGGCCTTTCCACTTACATTCTCAGAGGCGACTGGGAGAACCCTATGCAGCTGAGAAACGAGCTCAAGAAACTCTACAAGAAGGCAAAGAACATGGAGGGTATAGTGCTCATCGGCGACATTCCTGTCGCAATGGTGCGCAACGCCCAGCACATGACCACCGCCTTCAAGATGGACGAGGACAAGTTCGACCGCAACGAGTCCAGCGTGGGAAGCGACCGCTTCTACGATGACCTCAACCTCGAGTTCGAGTATATCGGAAGAGACAGCGTGGACACGGACTTCTTCTACTACAACCTGAAGACCGACTGCGCCCAGCATCTGAATCCTACCTACTATTCCGCCAGGATCAAGTATCCGGCAGAACTGGGCGGGGACAAGTATGAGGCAATCGCAACCTTCCTCGAGAAGTGCGTGGAGGCCCACAAGATGCAGAACACACTGGACAACATCGTGACCTTCGCCGGCCACGGATACAACAGCGACTGTCTGATCACCTGGATGGACGAGAGCATCACCCTGGAGGAAAACTTCCAGTTTGTAAAGAACTCTTCCCGCAACCTCAAGCAGCTGAATTTCCGTCACGAGGACTATATGAAGTACCGTCTGTTCGACGAGCTCCAGAGGCCGGAAGTTGACGCAATCTTCTTCAACGAGCACGGAAGCATCGACAAGCAGCACATCTCCGAGATTCCGAACAAGGAAACCCCTACAGACTATGCGGAGAAGTACCGCCACGGCTGGGGCTGGGATTCTGGCCCATACGACATTATGAGCAAGGAAACCGCCAAGAGGAAGAAAGCCGGAATGAGCGATGAGGAGGTTGCCGAGTACGCCAAGAGACTTCAGGACACTCTCTGCAAAGACTTCCACGTAACTCCTAAGTTCTTCGACGAGTGGTGGAGAATCCGGAACTTTACTCCGGAAGAGAGAAAGGCCGCCGCCGAGAAGTCTAAGGAAGACCGCAGGCTCATCATCATCGACCTGAAGGACCTCAAGGGCTTCAACCCTCAGCCTTACTTCGTGATGTTCAACGCCTGCTACAACGGCTCGTTCCACCGCAAGGGCAACATCAGCGGCTACTACATCTTCGGAAACGGAAGAACCATAGTATGCCAGGGCAACACCGTGAACGTTCTCCAGGACAAGTGGACCTACGAATGCGTGGGAATCATCTCCCTGGGAGCCAGAATCGGTGAGTACAACCGCCTTGTCCCTACTCTGGAAGGCCACCTTATCGGCGACCCTACCTTCCACTTTGCCAGCGGTGCTGATACTGAATTCAGAGGAGTTATCGCCGCTAACCGCAACAACGGCGCCTTCTGGAGAAGCCAGCTGGACAGCCCATATCCTGCAGTCCAGAACGTGGCTCTGCGCATGCTCAGAGACCTTAACCAGATCTCTGCCGGCGAGATTCTCGAGAAGATGAAAGAGTCCAGGTTCGGAACCGTCAGGATGGAATGCCTGACCCTTCTCTCCCGTATGGACACCGACACCTTCGCAGAAGCCCTCAAGCTTGGCCTGAAAGACCGCTATGAGGTTGTAAGAAGACGTGCCGGAGACCTTTGCGGAAGGAGCGGAGACCCTAGGGTTATGGAAACCATGATGGATGTTTTCGTAAACTATCCGGAGGCGAAGAGAGTCAGCTACGACATCTCCACAAACTTCCTCAACATCAACCACGATGCCCTCAAGGCAGCGTTCGAGAAAGTTAAGCCAACCATGACCTACTTGGACAACGACGAGGTAGTCAAGGAAGTTGAAACCGCCATCGCCCGCAACGTGAAACGTTACAACAGCACGGTCAAGGAAATCTTTGACAAGTCCGCCAAGGAAAGCGACAGGATTTCCGACATCCGCATGACACGTAACTACAATCTTCACGAGGCGATACCTCAGTTCTTGGAGATGCTCACCGACAAGGACAACTCACTAGAAATCCGCCTGAACGTGGCTGAGGCTCTTGGATGGTACATCTACTCTTACAAGAGGCAGGATATCATCGATGGCTGCCAGAAGATTCTCGCCGAGAACTCAGACCTCGAGCCTGAACTCCGTGCGGAGATTGAACAGACCATCAACCGCCTGAAGTAAAGGGTGGTAGTTAGAGATTTGAATCTCAGCGATTTAAGTAGTTGGTCCTGCGACAAAAACGCCGCAGGACCTTCTATTTAATATGGTGTTATTCAGGCGTTTACTTGCCACCGAAATGCCACGGCTTCTGCCAGTCGTAGGAGGCGCGCTTGAACGGCACGTCTTCCTTGCTGACCAGGCGGAAGAGGAACGGGTCTTCCAGAACGGCTCTCAGGTCGTATTCCTTTCCGTCAATCTTTATCGTTCGGTAGATGAGCCTTATTCCGTGGCTGTAGTCCGAGTAGAAGTTGCCGTGGCGGATGAACAGCGGCTGCTGAGGATGTCCGTCCGGGTGGAACCATCCGTAGATTGCCACGTGGCGATAATAATCCGGCTCGTTTTCGAGTCTTGTGGTCAGCACGACGTCTTTCTTCAGTCCGGAGACGAATTGCCCGAATTTGAGCCCCTTTGACCTCATCAGGGCGTTGATGGCATTGTTGCTGTCTTCAAAGCAGAGCGGTTTCATATTCCTGTCTCCTACCGGACGGAACGGGAAGATCTCGATTCTGCCTTCAGACACTTCGTCTATCCTGTCCGAAAGGAAGGTTGTCGGCAGAGAGCAGTACAGGCTGTCCGAAACCCTCTGCGCACCGAGAGGCCCCATCGGCATACGTACGAAATCCTGGTCGTTGCCCACTGCGAGGTAATCCGGCAACACCCACATTTCAACTTTATGCCCGTCTGCCTTGTAGACAATCTTCCGGAACTTCTTCAGGGCGGAAGGCACGTTGCCGGAGAGTATCTGGGAAACCGTCATATCCTCCATAGCCCAGAATCCGGTATCCTGCACCATCTGTATGTACGCGTGTCCGTCAGGGGCGTTTTCTCCGCGATCGTGATTCTGGAACCACGGGACATCCATATATCCCGCACTCTTGTCAATCTTCGCCTTCTTCTGCCAGGCCCGCTACGGCAACCGCCAACAATAAATTTTTCATATCATATCAGTTCAATACTATTAACAAAGATAATGTTTTGAACAGATTCCGTAAACTCCTTCAACACCGGGCCTGTCTCTCAAAAGACATTATCATTTTATGATTATCAAAAAGCGATAATCATTTTATGATAATTATTTTTTAGTAATGTTGACGAAGCCATTGAATTCATTTTGAAATTGTCTTCAGACACATACGAGGCCTTGCTGTATCAAATGCCGGATAAACAAGAAGATGTGTTCTTGGCTATTGCCAGGGATGGAGAGGCAAGGGAAGTTACGGGGAACAAATTCTTGAAAAGGCATAAGCTCCCTTCGGCAAGCAGTGTTTCCTCAGCCATAAAAGGTCTTCTTGACAGAGATTTCATAACATACGATAAAGGCGTGTATTCTCCTTACGATAAATTCTTTGCCCTTTGGCTGAAGTACAAAGGCATCATTTAAGGAAGACCAGGTATTTTTCCTTTATCTCGATTGGGTGATATTCCAGTTTTGCCTTGCGGAGGTTCTCGTCTCCTGAGTCGTCTTCGCGGTTGACAAGGGTGAAGGCGGGCGTTCCGTCCGGAATGTTTTCCCTCTCCCGCAGGATCTTGTCCATATAGCCGAGGAATTCCTGGCTCATGGCCTGGTATGCTCCGCGATATTCCGTGAGGGCTTTCTCTATGTGCACCAGCAGGGTGTTGGAGCTTGCCCTCTCTCCGATCGTGAAAGCCACGACATTTCCGTCAACCCTCAGGAGCCCGCCGTCAAGCCCCAGGGCGCGGTAGTTGTCGAGGGAGATTCTCACGGCGCAGAACTCGCTTGCTTTCCAGAAGTTTTCTCCGCAGCCGTTCCTTCGGCACCATTCGTCGTTCATCTGGCGGCACTCGGCAAGGTTTTCTTCAGTGATGGGTTCAAACTTCCAGTTGTAGAGCCTTCGGAAGCCGTTGGCGAAGTTGCGCTTGGCCTGGTATTTCTTGCCGCGGAGGGTTCTCAGCGATTCGGCATCGTAGATGTAGTCTGCTCCCATCCGGAACTTTTCCGCCGTGAATCTTCCGCTGAAATGCCTTTCCAGAAAGTCCAGCTGGGAAGGCAGCACTCCGTAGAAGACGAGATTGCCGTCCTCCCCCAGAAGGGATTCATCGCCGAGCATCGAGTTCAGAAGGTCAGCGACTTGGCTGTCTTCCGCGCGGCCGACGGGCATCAGGTAGCTTCTCCGCCCCTCCATATTGTACTGCACCAGAGCGAGGTCTCCGATCCTGGCAATCTTGCTCTTGAAAATGTTCCTCCACAGATACTGGTAGGTGAAGTTGTAGTCTTCCGAGTTGAAGTCGGGGACGGAAAACAGTTCCCTGACCCAGGACGAATCAGAGAGTTCTATGTCTTTGAAAGGGAAGCTAAGCATTGCTAAATGCTGCTACTTCATCCCAAGCCACTCCTTGAGGGTCTTGATGGCCTCGTCCCTCATCTGAGGCGGGAGGTTGGAGATCCTGGCTCTGTGGCTTCCGCCCGGTGCGATGAAGAACTTGATGTTGTCGTGGCCAGGGCTGAGCGGCCTTACGGAAGACCAAGGGTCCCATTCGCCGTAGATGAACATCATCTTGTTGTCTGTAGTGGCCACAAAGTTCGTGAGCTTCTTGTAGAGAGTCTTGTCGAACTTGAACTTCTTTCCGCCAGGCAGGAAGATCTTTCTCAGATATCCCTTTGCGGACTTAATCTTCAGCAGGCCCTTGAACGGCTTGGTGTCATATCCGTAGTAGCCTAGTTCCTTGGCGGCCTGAACGAAGAACGGGGCGTTGTCGTCCCAGCTCTGGAAGTAGTCTGGCCCGACGGCGTCAACGAAGTACTTGAACAGCACGTCGTCAGTTTCCGTAACGGCCGGAATGGTGGAAGTCTTCCTTCCCCACTGCCAGAAGGCGAACGGGAACTCCAGCACGCAGTAGTCAAGAACCTCTGGTATGGATATGTTGTAGGAAATCTTGCTCTTTTCGCTCCACTCGGCGAGTTTTTGCTCCATAACGTCCCTTCTCTTGAGTATCTCGTTCTGGAAGTTGAAGATGATGGCCCTGTCCTCGGCGGTTCCGGTGGAATCCCTGAGGAAAGGCTCATGCCTTCCGTCTTCCTGGGCTCTGGCAACAGGTCCCACATACGGAACGGACACGTCCACGTCCTTAGGATAGAACATCGTGTAGCACATGCAGTTCTGGCCACCTTTGCTGATGCCGGTGGCTACCCATTTCCCGTAGAAGATATGGCTGAGGGCCTTCCTCACCTCGTGAAGGTCTGCGGCTTCCTGCTCAGCGGTCATATAGTCCCAGTTGAGTTTTTCCCAGGTAATCGTGGAGTCATCCTGCATGAAAGGCACGCTCTCGTTGAAATACCTGTGCTCCACCAGCACGAAGTTGCACTGTAGAAGGTACGCTACCTCTTCGTCATATCTCGGGTTAGCCCCGTACTTGGCGGTATATCCTTCGGTGATGATCACGGTAGGGGCCTTGAAGTTTGCAAAGCCCACTATCACCCTCTGCTTGAACAGTCCCTTCTCGGGATGCTTGTGGTCTATCGGCTGGGTGATGAACATCTTGTATTTAGCCTTCAGATGGCCCTGCAGCTGCTTTGCCACAGGAATTCTCTCTATGTCCGTAAATCTTGCCCAGCTCTGGTCTGGCATCACATACCTGTTGCACCAGGCAAAGTCGTCCAGCACCAGGGAGTCCACATTGGAAGAGGCGAATCTCGGCCCTGCCAGATATCTGAGGCTATCCTCATTCTGGGCAAATGCGCTCCCGCAGCAGACAAACAACATCATCGCTGCGGCAAAAGCCACAGCAAAAGTTTTTCTCAAAGTCCTTATATTCATTTCAAATGGTTTTAATCGCGATAATACTGTCAAAACAGAACAAATTTAGTCATTTTTCTGCTTTGAGCGATATTCACTAGGAGTCTGGCCCGTAGTGGCGAGGAAAGTGCGCTGGAATGTTCTTGTGCTGTAGAAGCCGGACTGGTCCGCTATCTCCGAAACAGGCAGCGACGGTTCTTTTTCCATCAGCGATTTGGCATAGTCGATTCTCAGGCTGCTGATAAAGCGAGGGAAGGTAATCCCGGGCTCGATTGCTTCAATCATACGCCTGAGTTCGCGCTGTGAACAGCCCAAGAGTCCGGCTGCCATGGAAATTGACATCATCTTGTTGAGGAAGAACTGTTTTTCCTTGAAGATGCTGACCAGAGAAGACACCTGCCTGTCCTTGTCCTCGGTTTTCGGATTCTGGACGGCTATCAGGGAACGAAGGGTCTCTATTTCCTTCTTAATCTTGATATTCTCTGACAGTATGGTATTTATTGTCTTGCGTCTTCTGTATTTGTTGATGTACTGTGCTGTTCCTGCTATCAGCAGAGCAAGAATCAGGGCAGAGAGGGCTATCAGGATGATGTTGTTGGTTTTCAGGGTGGCAGAGAGGTCATTGATCTTGAACTTGTAGTTTTTGGACTTGTAACCTTCGACATCTGCTGCAACGGTCCTGCTTTCGATTTCCTCAATCTGCCTGTTCAGGCCGGCGATTCTTTCAGCCAGAAGGTTCGCGTTCGTGGAGTCCTTGGCTACTCTGTATGCTTCTTCCAGTCTCGACAGCCTGGAAACATATCTTCTGTCTACGGTATCCAGACCAGAGTAAGGGGACAGTTCCAGACATTCGGTAACCTTGTCCGGTCTCCCGGTCTTTGCGTAATAGCCGCTTTGGCGGAACACTCCGTCAGAGGTTGAAGCGTAATCTTGCTTCAGGGCCTGTGAAAACAGGTTCTCTGCCTGTTTTGTCTGCCCAAGTTCCCAAAGCGAGATAGCCTTGTTGATTCTTGAGTAGAACAGCACACGGTCTCCCCAGTTCGTTGAAAACTCGTCTTGAGGGAACTTCAGAGCCATTTCCTGAAGAACCTTCTGCTGCTGGTCGCATTTCTGGATGGCTTTCTGCCAGTTTTCCGCTCCTACATAAGTGTTGGTCAGATTTCCTATGCACGTAATCCAGTGGCCGTATTCACTCTGGGTTTTAACCATCTTCAGGGCCTTTTCCACGGATTCTTCCATAACCCTCAGCCCTTCTTCCTGCAGTCCTGTGTAGTACATGCACCTTCCTACGGCATAATCAAAAGCCAGTCCGTCCAGTTCAAGACCAAGGCTTCTGGCCAGATCCTGACCTAGCCTGCATGCAGAGAGCATTGCCGGATAGTCTTTCTTGGTCTGGGCTATGGTCTGGATATTCCGGAGCACTTCCAGCCTTTTGAGACTGTCTTCCTGGGCTTCTTTGGTCATAAGGGCTTCCTGGCACCATTGCAGGGCCTGGTCATAGTCCTCGGAATATTGGTAAAAGAGCTTTGCCCTAAGCAGATTTGCCTCCAGTGGCGTGAAAATTCCCTTTGAAGCACCTTCTGTTACTTTGTACATGGCCCCGTCCAGATCTGTCTTGCCCAGGTTCCTTATGTATTCTTCGGAAATAGCCTGAGGATCGCTATTCCCGTAGACTTTATTCGAATCCGCCTTGTCAGGGCTGCAGAAAAGGCAAGCCAGAGCGGTGCCAGAGAAGATAAAAATATGTCTAATTGCTTTTAGAAGATTCATATTGCAAATTTACTCAACCCCGACCAAAACGGCGTCATTTTTTGACAAATAGACCAAAATGACACGTTTTGTCGCATAACCGCAAGAAACCGTCGCGTCTTTTGGCCAAGCACAAAAGTCAGAATCGATACTTTTGTCATTTATTAATTACAAATCCTGTAAAATGAGAAAATTCGTACTTTCATTAATGGCAGTGCTTGGTTTCGCCGGAACCACTGCTTTTGCCCAGACTTCCCTTTCCGAAGCTGTTGCCGCCGGCAACAAGGTGTTTGTGCAAATTGTCAACGACAATGAGTATCCTATTCCTGCAGACGAAGTGGCGGACGTTATTCGTGAATTCTCAAATGCCGGTCAGTGGACTTCAGTGGAGACTGCAGAAGAGGCAGATTTCATCCTTCGCGTAGAGACCAGGAAGAAGGTGGTTTTCAACAGCCCTCGTACCTGGATGACTCCTTCCGTACTTGATAAGGAATCAAATGTTCTCTGGAAAGGAGATAAGATCAAAGCCGACGCTACCATGTTCAACGGTTACAAGGCAACCAATACCTGCATCCGCAAGGTGATAGAAAACAGCTTCTACAAGGATCTTTTCAAGAAGGCAGGACGAAACGTGCCGGTAATAGAATAATAACAAGCGATAATACATTTAGAATCTATGAAACAGTATCTTCTGCTTCTTGCCATCTCTTTATTCGTGATGGCAGGATGCGATAAAACAGAAATTTACGACAAGGATACAACCGAAATTGAAAATGATATCGAGGGTCTCAAGGATGCCGTAACCGGCTTGAAGATCAGCGACCAGGTTTTCGGTTTTGTGAGCTATGCTCAGCACGATACCGTAACAAAGGGACTTCCTTATGCGGTGATTTTCCGTGTAAACCCTTCCGGAGTTCCTTTTACCCAGGATATGGTTGTTCTTGACAACATGTCATCCAAGAGGTTCATCTACACTCCAGCCACAATGGCTTCCTACATTACCGAGTCCACCAACTTCAAGGTTGACTCCATGGGAGTTACCCAGAACGCGGCAAAAGAGGATATGGAGGGCCAGTACTTCATAAGGATGAAGACCACAGAGACCCGCAACATGATCGAGGATGACATTTTCTCTCTCGTAGGCGGCTACAAGGACAAAGAGGAGAAGATCCAGTATGTTAGCTCAACTCCTTTCAGCCTGGTGATGATGCCTACTCCTGAAGAGGGACTTACCAAGTGGAGCTTCATCCGCGGCAACGTTACCCACGGAGACGTCAAGACAACAGTCGTTCCTGGCTCCGACCCAGAGGAAACAGTTAGCACTTGGGAGGTGTCTCTTGGATCTATCGCCGTTTCTTTTGACCGTCGCCTGTACGTTAACGAAAAGGACAAGAACGACACCCGCACATACTCTACCAAATACATATCTTCATTCGCATGGGAGGGCAACTCAAAGGCAGACTCTATAGTTATCTTCGAGCCTCATCGCGATTCAGCTTATGTAAAGTTCCTTCCGGACACCACCAAGCCTGAATGGAAGGCTCTTATGGACACCACCAAGTTCAACACCCTTACAATAAAGGGCAAGATTCACGCATCTGACCGTTATGGCGGCCGTTCAGAATTCCCTGTAGAGATGGTATGGTACAGCCGTTATAGGGATACGGTTACCCTCAACCTGAAGGTTTCTGATTTCATCCAGGAAAACCCTGACGGATCCATTACCAGAAAGACCTATGAGTATGACCTTACCTCAGCCCTTGAAAAGCTTGGATACAAAGAATCCGAGGTTGAGTCAACTCCAAGAAAGAAGGTGGTACATGGTATCATTACCGGCCCAGGCAGCAAGGTGCTGATGACCTACAGTAACGAAAACAACAGGGTTATCATTCTCCGCAGCTATGTTCCTAAGGCAGCTCTTGTTGGAACACATTACAATATAGCCTCCAGGGAGGTCAAGACTTTCCCTTCCGAGAAGGATCCCGTTTTGGAAATGTCTGCCATTGAGTGCCCGCTGGTTATCAAAATCGTGATTACTGAATAGGAAGAGACCGGGAATTTCCGTATCTTTGTTTATCACGTTTTAAAAACTAGTACCATGAACATTATTATCACATTGCTCATCGGAGCAGTAGCAGGCTGGCTTTCCGGCTTCTTCGTATCCAAAGACAAAGGCGGTCTTATCTGGAACATCCTCATCGGTCTTGCCGGCGGTTTTGTCGGCGGCTGGCTGCTTGGCAAACTTGGCGCCACCAGTCCTTTCTGGGCTCAGTGGTATGGACAGATTGTAAGCGCTGTTATAGGTGCTGTAATCCTCCTGGCCATCTGGAATTTTGTTAAGAAAGCATTTAAGTAATTTAACATCAGTTTTATGAAGAAATTATTAGTTTTGACAGCACTGCTGTTTATCGGTTACAGCGCTTCTGCTCAGTTCAAGATTAACGCAGGTTATCTGCACAGCAAAATTTCATTCAGCGAAAGTCATCTTACTGCTTCTTATGACGGCAACGGTTTCTATGTTGGCGGTCTTTATGAGGCTCCTATCAGCGATATCGGACTTTCAATCGAACCTGGTGTTCTTTTCGATTACATCAAGTTCAAGGCTCACGAGATGTCTACAGATATATACTACTTCAGGGTTCCTGTTCACGTAAACTACTCATTTGAAGTAGCAGACGCTGCTACCATCTTTGTGGGAGCAGGTCCTAGCGTAGTATGTGGAGTGGGAGGTTCTGACGATCCTTTCGAGGATGGTGCTTTCAAGCGTTTTGACCTTCAGCTTGGCGCTAAGGCCGGTGTAAGGTTTGCTAAGCATTTCGAGCTCAGGGCAGGTTATGACTGGGGAGTTCTCAAGGCTGCAGATGCAGAAATTAAGAACCACAGAAACGCTTTCACCGTTGGTTTGGCTTATGCCTTCTAACAGATAAACAGCTTGATTAAATATTTACGGCTCAACTCCACAGGGAATTGAGCCGTATTTTTTAATATCCCGATCAACTCAAAACAAACTCAGAATCGTTTAGGACAAATCCGGGTCTATTTCTGTATCTTTACCTCATGAACAAGATGAATAAGGTTAGAATCACAGCCATCCGCCAGACAACCTATCCGGACCTGATGGCAAAATTTGAGAACCCCATCCAGCATGCCTGCGACATCCGGCAAGGCCAGCAATGGATATCTGAAAATGCTCAGCGACCTGATGGATTATGCCCTTCCGCCTGGGATTCCATGAAATCCTTTGTTGAATCCCTTGCCAACGGCCAGGGCAACTTCTTTGACGGCTGGATGAAAAACCCCATGAGCGCCATGATCAGCTGCAACGATGGCTTCCGCCCTTTCTCCTTCTACCTGGAAGCCATAAACGAGTAGATTCTCAGCGATCTTTTCTATGAAATCGTACATTTTTTTGCACGATTTTGGCATCAAGCATTATTTGGAACCCAAAAATACTATCTTTGCTTAACGGGACAATTAAGCAACCCCAATAAAACCAGTCTAACATCCACCAGGTAATACTCTCTGAATAAACACGTTACTATCATGATAAAGAATCAAGAAAACCTTATTCCGGAAGCTTGGAGAACTAGCCTCTCAAAAGCTAAGACCCTCTCTGAAGTTGCAAATCTCTTCAATGAAGCAGAGCAATACGATGATTTTGATTGCTGTGCCGAGTTAAAGGTTTGGTGCAAAAAACACCCTGCCAACATGACAAGCATGGATAAACCTGTAAGCGTATTCGCGGAGACCGATACTGAGAAACTGGTCTACGATGAAGCAAAGGGAACCTGGCTTGTTAATAAGCGTTAAAGAGTTTACTTTGATTTTGACACAATTCCAGAAATCGCCAAAAATATAGGCGGTTTCTGGATTTTTTTGCGAATCTCTTTTAGCGCTTGTTTCAACGATGAATCCTTCCTGGCCGTTTGAATGTTATACTTAGTTTGTAGATACATCAAAGACTCTGCCGGAACATCAAGCGCTGCCTCAAACATCAAAGCAGTCTTGGCTGTCAGCGGACGTTTTCCGTTGAGTATTTCGTTTACAACAGAATAAGCGAGCCCCATATTTTTAGCCAATCGCCGCTGGCTGATTCCACGCTCTTCTATTTCATCCTTTAACACCTCACCAGGGTGAGTTGGAATAACGCCATAACCTAAGTTTCCCATTGCTTTATTTACTGCCTAACGTATTGACAAAGTTAATAATTAATCATTATTGTTCGCAAATTTTGCGAACAATTTTTCAGTACGACAAAATTACGACCGTCTTGTAGCCTCAACCAAACCATCCGGTATAATTTACCCGGTATAATCTTGGACTTGTACAGAAAAGCCAACTATTCTTAGTACAGTAGGGAGAGTCTCAAGGAGAAGAATCAAAACAAGCAGAACAATGTAGTGGTCCTATTTCTTGGATCACGATACTTCTTTTTTTGAAAAACTCTAAAATCTCCGTAATATTGCACTAGAATTGAAGAACTCAATTATTGAGCATTCGGAGATTTGCATCAAGAACGCAGAAATGCGTGCCAACCGAGCTCTGGGGAAGAGCATTCCTAAAGCCACGGTGGCGAGCGAAAGCAGATGTGGGCAATAGCCAAAAATTCATACCGCTCTGAGATTGTGGATTTCCTTATGTGTCTTCAGGCATATAAGGATTTTTTATTCTCTGACAGCAAGTGTTGTTTTTAGCTGTTTCCCAAAAGCGAGGACGAGTAAATAACTAAACAACTAAATAACAACACAATGAAAACCACAAACTACCAATCAATTACCCTTCACATTCCTCATTCTTCTTCCACGTTTCCGGCCGGTTCCGGGTATAGTTTTGATGATTTAATCAGCGAGGAGCGTTTGCTGATAGACTACCACACTGATTCGCTATTTCTCCCAGACACCCCAGATGAGAGAATAGACAGTATCGTCTTCCCATATTGCCGGCTGTATTGCGATGTTGAAAGACTGCCGAATGACCCCCTGGAAAAGACCGGTCTGGGAATATCTTATTGGAAAGATCTTCCAGACCCGTCAGGAACAGGAGTATCCCGCCGGTCTTTCGGCAATACTTTAGACTCGCTATGCACGTACATAGACTATCATTCTTCCTCCGCGAAAAAGATTCTCAAAATGAAAGACCCCACACTTTTGATAGATTGCCACAGTTTTTCCTCAGAGCCCAGTCTTTTGAATCCCCGCCATTCCAATATAGACATATGTATAGGCTTCAATGAGGATGAAACCAAGCCCAGCGATGCTGTAATAGACTTGATTCTTGATCATTTCAGATCCAGTGGCTATACCGTAGGCATCAATAAACCTTTTTCAAACAGCAAAACCTTCCCGGTTCCAAACAAGGAATACCATTCAATCATGCTTGAGATTAACAAACGGTTGTATATGAACGAAATATCCAACAAAAAGAACCAGGGTTTCATAAAACTTCACCAGGAAATACAGATTCTTTACAATGAGCTTCTTCATGTTTGACGAAATTTGTCAAAGGAGAACCGGACCTTTGTCTCAAAGAAAATCAGAGATGAAAATAGTTGCTATTTCAGATATACATGGAAACTGTAGTGGTCCATTTTCATGGGACCACTACAATATAAGAAGTATCTGGATATTCCGACAGATGGGTTGGCTTTCCCAAAGAAGTCCAATCAGAAGATGAATGAAAACCTCAAGGTGATAGCCAAGATGCTTGGATTTACCAGAGAAGTGGAAGTGATGCAGTATTGCGGCAAGAGACCGGTCTATAGGACAGCTCCGCTGTATGAGATGATAGGAACCCATGCCGCCAGAAGGACTTTTGTAGTTCATGCGTTGGAAGAGGGTATGTCACCAGAGATGGTAATGACCTTTACCTGCCATACTGATTATAATACTATGAAACCTTACGTCGACATCGTGGATTCCATGAAAGCGAGTTCAATGACGAAGTTTGATGGGCTGATTTAATCATTCCATACTAAGACTCCAGTCATAGACGGGCTGTACTTTGATATGGAAACCAGCCTGTTCAATCTCTTCGTAATTGTGATCGGTTAGAAGAAGCAGATTTTTGCAGCCGGTCGCTTTGGCTGCCATCAGAGCTCCATTGATTTCGCGCTGTCTGGTTCTCGGAACTGAAATGTCATATGATACTTGTACGGCTTGTAGTACGTTATCGCCCTTGCAAACAATGAAGTCACACTCGCCCGAACGTTCCAGCATATAGTACAAATCCCATCCTTCAACCTTGCATTTCCTAAGAAGTTGGGCAAGAACGATAGTCTCTAGCCGCCAGCCCAAGTTGTCTCCGGAAAAAGCATCTTTCCGCTGATTCATCATCGCTACGTCAACTGCATAGACTTTCTCCTGTGTCGTTCTCACTTTGCTCTTGCGGGAGAATTTCTTTACGCCGGAGAGGAGGAATGCTTGCTTAAGATAGGAAACGTAGTTCTTTGCGGTATGCTCAGACTTGAAATGGAATAGTTCTGCAAGATCTGTTGTGACTACGGCGGTTGGCGAGACATTGAGCAGATGATGGGCCATCTGTTCGAAAGCTTCTTTGTAAGTAATCTTGTATCGCTTCTCAATGTCGCGCTTAAGAATGTTGTCCACCAAATCAGACACATAGGTCTTGGCATCAGTAATAGTCAGCAGCTCCGGGAAACCGCCCTGCTTCATGTATTCGTCAAAAGCCCGGCGTCGAAGCCCTTCGGCCAAAGTGGACTTCTTCTGCGTATCAACGCCCGTCATCTTACAGTATTCCTTGAATGAAAACGGATACAGGTGTATTTCTTTGTTGCGGCCGGAAAGATAAGTGGCCAACTCACTACTGAGGAGTTTGGCGTTGGATCCCGTGATGATTACATGCATTTTGCGGCGAAGCATACGGTTCACGAACAGATGCCATCCATCCACGTCTTGGACCTCATCCATAAACAGGTAGTGGAACTCGCCGTAAAGCTTATAGAGGATTTCAAGAACGTCGTTGAGTTGGGAGGATTGTATACCCTCCAGTCGCTCATCATCGAAGTCCACATAGCCATATTTAACTCCGGCAGCTTCCAGCGCTTGGAAACAAAGCGTGGATTTGCCGCAGCGCCGGACGCCAATTACGACCTGTGCCTGTGGGCTATTCATATCGATGAGATCCTGTTCAGGTCTCCGGCAGTAAGTCTCACTGCGTCTGGCTTCCAACTCTTCTAGCTGGTCTGCCAAAATAACTTCTAGAACCCGCTTGTCCAAGACCACCTCGTTCTTTTTCTTAGCCATAATTCAACAGTTTTTATGGCACAAAGATAAGCATTTTCTGCTTAAATACGATATTCTACATATTGGCAGAGGGGTAGAATACGATATTTTACGCAGAAGGGCGGCTTTTGAATACGATAAATTGGCATTTTATCGGATTCCAAGCAATCTGTCTCTGCATTTTATCGGATTTCGGATGTTATAGTGTCAGCTGGATTCTACTCTGAAGTGCAACGCTTTGAAGCTTGACAGTATAACTTTACTGTCATAAACAGAAAAGCGACAGAGGATGGGCTACAAGCATTTGACAAGGGAACAGCGATATACAATAGAGATGTTGCTGCAGACACCGACGATATGGCCCGCAACCTCAGGCATCACGGGCGCCGGCAATCGAAGCGCTGCTACCCTACACGGATTTCAGCAAACTGACGGATAAGATGATTGAGGAGATTGAGTGGAAACTGAACAACAGGCCTCGCAAATCCCTCGGCTATCTGACTCCGTTGGAG